>JAUQXG010000255.1 GCA_030834765.1 Lutispora sp. | reverse complement strand
AAAAAAAGGGGCAGACAGAATAATAAAATCAATACTCCGATGATAAGTATGCCGGCTCTTTTCAACCTCATCCCCCCAAACTCTTGATACAAATAATAATATTCAAAAGAAGGGTGTAATATGCTCAAGTTTTAAAATAGGATATATGTAACGATCAAAGGCTATTTTTTAATAAGAATTCATTTCTTCTTATAACCTTTTAAAAGTTTATAGTCGTTTTATCAGATAAAATGTTTGTTTATGGCAGATTTCATTGAAATTTAGTAATTTAATGTCGAACGATTTAATGTTCATATAATTGCAATTAAATATAAATAATATTACAATAGGATTTGTTATGCTTAAAGGAGGAAACTTGATGAAAAGTAAAGAATTGTATGAAAATATTGAAAAATCCAGAAATAAAATGAATTACTTCATAGAGTTGTATGGCGAAAAAAGTGATATTGTGTTACAATGCAGCCAAGAATTGGACAAGCTTATATTATTATCCTATGAGCTTGAAAAAGCTAAAACAAAAAGAAAAAAGAGCGTAAATAACGCCCTAATAGGTGTAGTCTGCTAGACTTTGGTCTCTTATTCTTCTATTCTATAAACCTTTGCTCCAAGCTTAGAAAATTTATCTTCTATGCTGACATAGCCACGGTCTATATGATATACATCACTTATTTCTGTTTGACCTTCTGCGCAAAGGCTGGCTATTAACAGTGCAGCTCCAGCTCTTAAATCTGTAGCCTTCACTTTTGAGCCTGTAAGGATTCCTGGCGTACCTTCGATTATTGCACTTCTTCCATGGACTTTTATCTTGGCTCCCATTCTTTTTAACTCATCTATATGCATAAACCTATTTTCAAAAACCGTCTCCGTTATCATACTCGTTCCTTCTGCACTACACATTGCCGCCATCATCTGCGCTTGCATATCTGTAGGAAATCCTGGATAAGGCAATGTTTTAATATCAACTGAATTAAAAATTCCTGTGGATTTTACTCTTATGGATCTTTCATATTCTTCTATATGAACTCCCATCTCCTTGAGCTTTGCCGTTATTGGTCTCATATGATCAGGTATTACATAATCTATGAGCACATCTCCGCCTGATGCTGCTGCCGCCACCATAAAGCTTCCCGCTTCTATTCTATCGGGTATAGCAGTATGGGACACACCGTTGAGTTCCTTTACACCTTCTATCCTAATAATATCTGTTCCTGTGCCTCTCACTTTTGCACCCATCTTGTTTAGAAAGTTTGCTAAATCAACGATCTCTGGCTCCTCTGCTGCATTCTCTATTATAGTAATTCCATCTGCCAGGCAAGCGGCCATCATTATATTTTCTGTAGCTCCTACACTTGGAAAATCGAGATATATACTTTTCCCTTGCAGCCGCCCCTGAGTCTGAGCCTCTATATAGCCATGGCCTAAAGATATACTAGCCCCCATGGCAGCGAAGCCTTTCAGATGCAGGTCTATAGGCCGGGAGCCTATGGCACAGCCTCCCGGTAATGATATTTTAACTTTTCCTGTCCTTGCAAGGAGTGGTCCCATAATCAAAAATGAAGCTCTCATTTTTCTTATTAGTTCATAGGGAGGTTCGTTGCCTTTTATTTTCCCTGGATTTACAGTTAATTTATCTTTATCACAATTTATATCCACACCGATTGAATCCATAACCTCTTTCATGGTTTTTACATCTTCTAAATCTGAAACTTCATCTAATTGACATTCTTCTCCTGTAAGAAGAGTTGCTGCAATGATAGGCAATATTGCATTTTTTGCTGTACTGATCTTTACAACTCCCTGGAGTCGAGTCTTTCCTTCAATAACCAATTTAGTCAAATCATTTTCCTCCTATTGCGCAAAAGCCTTTTATGTATTACAAAGGATATTTCTCTTTAGTATTCTATATTTATCAGTGGTGTACCTATCCATAAAAACGTTTTATCATCGAAACTGCTATATCTGGCAGCAATCTGAATATTCATTTTTCTATCTTCTGCATTCACGCCGCCCTCTATGCTTTCGCTATAAGCAGAGATGCTGATGAGATCTTCATCCTGCAATTCTTCTACTTTCTTGGCTTTTAAAGTTTTTATAATCGCATTTATTTTTTTATTCAAAATATCATTGCTGAGCCGTCCCTCAAAAAAGCCAACTACGCTTATACTGATATTTGTGTTTTCTCGCTCTTCTTTATATATATTTTCCAGCATCTGCTTTTGTGACAGTATTTGGTAAACATCTTTATTAAGTGTAACATCTATTATTTCATAGGATTCTTCACCTAATACTTCCAATATAATATTATATGCTAAACTCAGCTTTGTGCATAGTGCATTTACTCTGATTTTGTCAATTTCTTGTACTATATTCTTCACAACGGACTCTTCATCAGGATTTATTGCTTCTAGTATCTTATTTAACTGCACTTCTATGGTATCTTTATCAAATTTCGTATTTCTATGCCTAACTATTAATGTAATAACTGATTTGGAGATTTTAGCTTCTGAGCTCTCTATTGCTTTTATTAATGCTTCTTCTTGCTTCATAGCAGTTTGGGGTTCAGCACTGGATATATTTATTATAGGTAAAACAACTACAAATATGAAAAGCACAGCTAAAGTCAAAAATACTGACAAAATCCTCTTCATTTTTTCCATAAAAAAATCCCTCCTGCTATAGTTGAATTATTACCATATCAGAAGGGATATATTCTTCATTTCTATCTATTTATACATTCATAACCTTCAGGTCTTCTGCAAATATCAAGTCGGCTTCTGTTGCTGCGCTTACTTCTTCTTTTGTTGTTTCTGGTGCAAGCTCTGTGACCAAAAGACCGTCTTTGGTTACTTCTATTACACACATTTCTGTGATGATCATATCAACAACACCCACTGCAGTCAAAGGCAATGTGCATTTTTTTAATATTTTTGCCTCACCTTTCGCTGTGTGTTCCATAGATATGATCACTTTCTTCGCTCCAACAACCAAATCCATTGCTCCACCCATACCAGGAACCATCTTGCCTGGCACCATCCAGTTGGCCAGATTTCCCAGCTGATCTACTTGGAGTGCACCTAATACTGTTATATCAAGGTGTCCTCCTCTAATAATGGTAAAGCTCATGGAGCTATCAAAGAACGCTGCTCCAGGTACCACTGTTGAAGGCTGTCCCCCAGCATTTACGATATCTTTATCTTCTTTTCCTGCTTCTGGACCTGGCCCAATTCCTACGTATCCGTTTTCTGATTGTAAGAGTATATCAACACCTTCAGGAATATAGTTGGCAACTAGAGTTGGCATACCAATGCCAAGGTTCACAAGATTGCCATCCTTTAACTCCTGGGCAACTCTTTTTACGATGACTTCTCTTTTTCTTTCTTTATCTTGTATCATCGCTATTCCCTCCCATCCACTATAATATTCACAAATACTGAAGGAGTCATTACATCACTTGGATCTATTTCTCCTGCTTCAACGAGCTTCTCAGCTTGAACGATTACTAAATCTGCTGCTGTAGCGATGATTGGGTTGAAGTTTCTTGTAGCTTTACTATAGTAAACATTGCCTTTTTTATCTACTATGCTTCCCTGCAGCATAGCAACATCGGCTTTTAGAGGTAACTCAAGCAAGTAGTCCTTGCCCTGAATGTTTAATTTTTGCTTTCCCTCTTCTACTACTGTGCCGATACCTGTAGGTGTCAAAACTCCTCCAAGTCCAGCTCCTGCTGATCTTATTCTCTCAATCAATGTACCTTGAGGAACAAGCTCTACTTCCATTTCACCGGCATTCATTTGTCTGCCTGTTTCTGGATTGGTACCTACATGGGATACGATACATTTTTTTACTCTTTTGTTGACAACAAGCTTTCCTACACCATTGTGCGGAAATGCAGTATCATTGCATATAATGGTAAGATCTTTTACCCCTTTTGCAAGTATTGCATCAACAAGTTTTTCTGGCGTACCAACTCCCATGAATCCCCCGAAGGCTATGGTCATTCCATCTTTTATGTACTCCATAGCTTCATCAATCGTTTTTATCTTTTTCACAATGCCACCTCCACTTAAAACAAATAAATTTACATATTTATTATATCGCTTCGTGAGTAGGGTTACAAGGGAATAGTAAGGATGAATGACTAAAGCTTGGGGATTCCTATGGGGCTGGGTGCCAGGCTCCAGGTTCCGGGCTCCAGGGTTGAGCAAGGCGTTGGAGCTTTTATAAAAAAGAGATGGCATCCATACATTCTCTACAAAGCCCGACTCCAGCCCTGGTGCCTGGTGCCTGGTGCCTCGTGCCCCTTATCCTTTTGGCTTAAATTCCTCTGGTCTTTTTTCTATCTCTTTAAAATAATATAACAAGCTCTCTATTATTCTTTCTGATGCTTTGCCATCACCATAGGGGTTTACTGCTGTTGCCATTTTGTTGTATTCTTCTTTGTTCTCTAAAAGCTGCTCTGTCATATTTATAATATCTTGTTTATCTACCCCGGCCAGCTTTAATGTGCCGAATTCTATTGCTTCCGGTCTTTCGGTTTCTCGTCTTAAAACAAGTACTGGCTTGCCTAGAGATGGTGCTTCTTCTTGCATCCCTCCTGAATCCGTAAGTATTAGGTAGCTTTTAGCCATAAGATTGTGCATCTCATCCGCATCTAAAGGCTCTAAAAGATGGACTCTATCCATATTCCCTAATATTTTATCAGCAGTCTCTCTCACTGCCGGATTTTTATGTACCGCATAAACAATTTCTACATCCTCATATTTCTCTACAATCTGCTTTAATGCGTGGCATATGTTTTCCAGCGGCTCACCTAGATTTTCTCTTCTATGGGCTGTCACCATAAGTATTTTTCTTTTTTCAAAATCTATTTCATTTAAGACTTGTGTCCTAAATTTAAAATTCTTATTCACCGTTGTTTTTAGTGCATCGATAGCCGTGTTGCCTGTGATAAATATGATGCTTTCATCGATTCCTTCTCTAAGAAGATTTGCTTTTGAATTGGAAGTTGGAGAAAA
>JAUQXG010000254.1 GCA_030834765.1 Lutispora sp. | reverse complement strand
TTATATAATCTGAATTTATATTATTCAATTCACATCTAGCATTGCTTGTTAAAACACTAATACTCTTGATTGTCTTTGGAACAGTAATATTTATTTTACCCCATGTTCTACTTGGAAATTGACATATAAAATTATATTTTGATCCATCAATTACACTTTTAAAGCAATCTTCAACGCTCACATCTTGTATAAAAGAATTCGTTAATACATTAACCTGTATCTGATTTATTTCACCTGCTTCTACATTTACATGAAAGTTAGAAGTAGTAATATTTAATTCAACCTCTTCAGGAGTTTCTACATCAAAGTTATATGTTTTAGTAAGTTCAAATTTGTTTTCGCTGCTATTTACTGCAGTATTGAAATACTTCATCATTTTATCTGCAAATTTTGCAGCTGAAGTAGCAATATCGGCACTAACAGTTTCAACTCGCTTTGAAAAATCCTCAGCAAATCTTTCAGAATTTGATTCAAAATGCTCTGCTGCCTTTTCTGCCTTGGCAGTAAGTTCATCAAAGTTAATATCTATTTTCTTTCGGAACTTTCCTGAGTCATCCGATGTCTCTTTTGTGCTGGTCTTTTCTAGTGCATCTAATAATTTGACAGCTTCATCAGTAGATATTTTGCCTTCTTGCACCATTTTAAGTATCATCATTTTTTCTTCCATAATAAATTCCTCCTATTCATTCATAAGTCTTATAGCTTCTTCAGAACTGATTTCACCATTATCCAGCTTTTGAAGTATTTCCATTTTGTCAATCTTTGCTGTGGAAGTAGAATTACGATAACCTAGAGAACTTACAAGGCTATCTAACCTGTTTTTTACAGTTGGATAGGATATTCCCAGCTCTTTTTCAATCTCTTTAATATTGCCTCTATTCTTTATAAAAACCTCTGCAAATTCTTTTTGTTCTTTATTTAGCTGACAAAACTTGCATAGATGAAAGCTTCCTTCAATACTTGTATGGCATCCTTTACAATGAAGCTTAGAAACATCAAGTTTATCACCGCAAATCGGACATTGTCCTATTACTTCTTTTTTCATCATTACACCTCGTTACTTACTTTACATATATTTCTACCATAATTATATTACTATTATATGAAAAGTCAACAGAAATATTAATAATATTAATATAAAAGTTCAATTTATTAATATTATTATTAATTATATTAACTATAAGAGATGTGATTTATCATAAAACAAAGAAAAGCATCCATAAGTCGCATCATTAGAGGATTGCGGAGTTGTCTCTGGGGTCTTTGGGGGCTGGGCTTTAGGGTTTTTGGTGTTTTGGCGCTCCGGGCTTTGGGAAGGTGATATTTGTTCTCTCAATTAAAATTGAACGTATAAAATTCTTCCTATTCTGCCCGGTCTGCTATGAAACCCCAAAACTTCGAAGATCGGCCCTAGATTTCACCAACTATATATTTTATCTATGAGAATATTAAATACTATAGATAAAAACAATACTACACATAAGGGAAATGTATTATCATAGATTTATAAGCAAAAGTGAACGATGAAGTATAGGGAGGTACAATATGAAAGAAATAGATGCTAGAGGACTTTTATGCCCTCAACCTGTTATAATGGCTAAGAAAGCACTTGAAGAGCTTGTAGAGGGCGAATTATTGTGCATCGTTGATAATATTACTGCAAAAGAAAATGTTTCAAGATTGGCTGCGAACCTAGAGCATGAATATGATATTGAAGAAAAAGATGGACATTTTTATATAAAAATTAAGAAAAACAAAAAAGAAGAAACAAATAAAGTTAAAAATGATAACTTTGTAATCGTAATCACCACAAATAAAATAGGTACAGGAAATGATGAGCTTGGTACAGTGCTTATGAAGAGTTATACATATGCCCTTACAGAGGCAAAGCCACTTCCAAAATCTATTATGTTTTTAAACAGCGGTGCAACACTTACAGTAGAAGGATCAGAAGTATTGATCAATATTCAAAAGCTAAGTGATATGGGCATTGAAATAATAACCTGCGGTACTTGCCTTGACTATTATGGAATAAAAGAAAAGCTTGCCGTAGGAATCGTAGGGAACATGTATACAATAGTAGAAAAAATGCATGAAGCTTCCAAGGTTATAAATATATAAAGATAATATTTATGGAATAATAAATCAGAGCAGTATGATAAAGCTCTGATTTTTTTATTTGCTAAATATCCTTGGATTCAATATAATCAATGTATAAGTCATATGAAAAAACTATTGGAGAAAATTATTATGAATGTGATATATGATGCAATCTATAATTATATATTTGAATACCCAGAAAGATTTAATTATTATGCAATAATAGCAGTTAAGATTGTTATTGTTTTAGTTGGAGCTAAAATACTTATTTTATTCATAAATAGACTAATAAATAAAATAATAAAGTTATCACCGAAATTTAAATTTAATGACAAAAAATCAATAACATTGACAGGTGTACTAAAAAGTTTTACAAAATATTTGATCTATATCATAGCAGGAATATCAGTACTAAATATAATAAACTTCCCTACTCAGTCAATTATTGCAGCTGCTGGCTTAGGAGGTATCGCTATAGGGCTTGGAGCTCAAAGTTTAATAAAAGATGTTGTTTCAGGTTTTTTTATTTTATTTGAGGACCAATACAGTGTAGGAGATTATATAACAATACAAGGAATGACAGGCGTAGTTGAAGATATAGAGCTTCGAATAACAAAACTAAGAGCAGGAACCGGGGAACTATATATCATTCCGAATGGAGAGATAAAGACCGTTACAAATCAGTCAAGAGGAAATGCGCTAGCCATAATAGATATGCCTATA
>JAUQXG010000253.1 GCA_030834765.1 Lutispora sp. | reverse complement strand
AATTCATTTAACATATAAGGGTTTTCTTTTGATACATTTTGGGAAAATGATTCAGTAAGTCGTATAAATGCTAAAATATTTTCTTCTCTTTCACTTTTACAAGTCAAAATATGGACGGTTTTCTCTTCTAATTTATCACTTATAAGCATCTCACATTTCATATTAAATCCAAAAACTAATTCCTTTGTTTTTTGAACAGAAGGTCTCATTTGTGGGTGGAGTGATTCAATAACAAAAACATACTTCTTATTCTTATCTACCCCATAATACACAGAATTTCTATTTAATTTAAACAGCACATATCTTTCATTTGACTGTCCATTGTTCATTTGTTTTAATCGTTCAAATATCTCCATATCATTATCCTCCTTTCTATACTTTCCCAACAAGGTTTTCCATCTTTTCAGAATATTCAACTGGTATATAGAGCGCCAGTGCTGAACTATAGAAGTTAATATCATTCATATTTTTGGGTTTAATGTAATGTATTTGAAGTTGCATTCTATCACTTCTATCTTCTGCTACCATTTTACTGTCACCAGGATAATAAGTACTGCTCTCAGTATTTGGATTATGCCCTTGAAACAACTGATTAATTTTTCCTGTAGCACTTATAGTACGAGTTTCATGTTTTTCATCTCTAATCCATATCAAATCAATAATTGGATTAACTTTACTTTTGATTAATGCCTCTTGCAGTTTATTAAAAAACGATGTACCTATTTTACAAGGTGAAGGAAATATCAGCTTGTCAAGTACCTCTGCTTTGAAATTCCAAAAATCTATATCTTTAATTATAATATGTTTGTTGGCACCATTATAATTAAGAACCTCAATTTTATTGCTATTAATATTTCTAAATTGATTAAGAATCGTATGATTGTTTTTAGCAACTTCTTCATCAAGTGATAACACGTCCTGCTTAGTCCATTCAGAAAAAGCAAGCCTGTCTGCTTTAGCAACATTCTTGCGAGTTAAATTGAGCATTTTATTCGCAAGTTTAAAAATCCTCGGAATATTTTTAAATGTTATTCCTTTAAGCTGTGCTCTTTCAATAGAGGCCCATAAATCATCATCATGCTCCAATATAATGGAAAAGTCTTCCTTAATTTCGCTGGTAGTATAAATCCTACAAACATCTAAAAATTTTTTCTTATAGCCAAACCAACGTGCTCGTTGCTCTGTATTATCAACATTAGATACGCCCTTTGCTCGCCTGATTATATAAGTTACTGCAAGACCCTTTATAGTAATTCCACGTTCTACCATATTCCCACCAACAAATATGTTTAGCTTGTAATAGGCAGCATTCTTACTGGCATCTTCGTCGCTATTACATAAATGGACAGGTGAGCACATACTAATACAACGTAAAATATATTCTTCAAGATCATTAAAAGTTGGAAGACACACTCCATCTTTTTTTAAATCTTCATAGGCTTCTATAAGCTGTTGTTTTAGGGAGTTATAAGAAATATCTGAGGTGCCTTCTAACTGCTCTTCTGCCTTCTGCCGCCAATTATCTAAAACACTTGAAACTTTAATTATAACGATTTTATGATCATACTTCTTTTGGCTAGGGTGAATCAGCATTGCATGATGCCCTGTATCTCCTCTATACTGCCTTAGCGCTCCTCCAATAAAGAAAATAGCCAATGCCTTATATAAAGTTAATGGTAATCCTATATCTTCAAGCAAATCTGGCTCATCCTCTGGAATAACCTTTACATATTTATCTTCATCTATTCCATGAAATTCAGGCAATCCACAATAATCTTTACCTGGATACACAAGTATTCCAAAATTAGGTGACAGTAAATCAACTG
>JAUQXG010000021.1 GCA_030834765.1 Lutispora sp. | reverse complement strand
TCATTAAAGCACACCAATACCCCATTTCGCACTTTCTTAGCGCTTATGAGAAGTTTAACATACTTTCTATTTAGTGTCCTATAGCTTCTAAGAATATTTTGTGTATCCCCTCCATCTTCCATGATTCTTTGAACCAATGTCTTTTCATCCTTCTCTGCTCTATGAAACATTCGCAAAAAATCTTCTTCTGTAAGTCCATATAAATGGTCTCTGCGGCATGCAAAGATCTGTTCCACCTCTTTGCTTACATATTCAACTTTTCCTTCTTCATCATATTTTAATAACCCAAGGGGCATCTCGTCTAGTATATCATTTAAGGTTTCACTCAAACGAGTGACTTTTTTATTTGCAGCCTCTAGCTCCTTATATGTCAAATCCAATTCTTTATGATCTGCTTCTAGCTTTTCATAGGGGTATGTTACAGAGCTTATAAAGACACCTTTAAATAAGAAAAAGTACGAGATGATTTTCATAATATGTCCCATGGTCCAAGTTATTGACTGGACTGAACTGTATAGTGTAAAACATATCTCTGATGGAATATTCATCAGTAGAGATATAAAAATATATTTATATGTAATGGACGATTTATCATTGACTTTATTCTTTATCTTGTATAAGCACAATAAATATAAAGCGATGACTACATATTCAAGAAATACCTTGGCAGGAGTTACTCCTTGGGCTGTGAGAAGCACTGGCAAAGAATCATGGTACTTCACTACAACATAAGATATGCCTGAAATAATCAAAGCAGTCTTTAATAAAGCTACTCTTTTATCAGTCTTTGTATTACAAATATATAAAGACAATACTAAAGTAAGAGCTTGGGCTAACCTCCCTATAATCCAATATCTAGTAGAAAGATCAAAGTATAAATGCTCACTTAAATTTAGTTTTAAATGATATATGGTATGCAGCACATCAAAAACCGCAACAGCCATATACCCAAGTCCCAAGATCCTATTGCTTATTGGATTCCTTTCATAATTGTACCAAACAGTAAGAAACAATGAAAATCCTATGAATACACATGTTAACTCTAAAATAGTATGGTAAAAATCTAAATGCTTGGTCCAATTATCATGGAATAAAAATGCCAGAACAAAAGACAAAATAAAAGCTGCTACATATTGCAACATAACAGCTTTTATTGAGTTCTCTTGGTCTTCTATACGACTTTGATACCTTACCACCCTTATCTCCTCCTAATCTTTTGTATAGGATATATAATATCATGAATAGGGTAGTATATTGAATATTCCAAAATATTTTTACATTAAAATAGAAATTTATTTTTCAAGTGCAATGTTTTATGATATATGGTATAATACGCGGGGTATATCTAAAACTAGGTACCACATATTATAAATACAAGGAAGGTATTGAATTGATAAATGTTTCAAATGTAAGCCTAAGATTCGGGGCTAGAAAACTTTTTGACGATGTAAGCTTAAAATTCACACCTGGCAACTGCTACGGTGTTATCGGTGCTAACGGAGCCGGCAAAAGTACTTTTTTAAGGATACTATCAGGAGATCTGGAGCCAAATACTGGCGAAGTATCCATCGGAAAAGACATGCGATTATCCGTGCTAAAACAAGATCATTATGAATATGACGATAAGCAAGTATTAGAAACGGTTATAATGGGGAATGAAAGACTTTATGAAATAATGAAAGAAAAAGATGAGATATATTCAAAAGCAGAGATGACTGATGCAGATGGAATGAGAGCTTCTGAGCTTGAATGTGAATTTGCTGAATTAGATGGTTGGGAAGCGGAATCTGAAGCTTCTTCATTGCTTCAAGGTTTGGGAATCACAACAGACCTTCATGAAAAATTAGTAGCCGATCTTACAGGTTCTGAAAAGGTTAAAGTCCTTCTTGCGCAAGCACTTTTTGGCAAACCAGGAATACTCATTCTGGATGAGCCTACCAACCATTTGGATATCAAATCTATTAACTGGTTGGAGGAGTTCTTGATTAACTTTGAAGGTACGGTAATCGTTGTGTCTCACGATAGACATTTTTTAAATAAAGTCTGTACCCATATGTGCGATGTTGACTTTGGAAAGATTAAACTTTACGTGGGCAACTATGACTTCTGGTATGAATCAAGCCAATTAGCCATGCAGCTCATGAAGGATCAAAACAAGAAGAAAGAAGAAAAGATAAAGGATCTTCAAGAGTTCGTAGCTCGATTTAGTGCAAATGCTTCTAAATCAAAGCAAGCTACTTCCCGTAAGAAGCTTTTAGAAAAAATCACTCTTGACGATATACAGCCATCCACAAGAAAATATCCTTATGTAGGTTTTAAACCAGAAAGAGAAGTTGGAAACGATATTTTAATTGTTGAAAACCTTTCAAAAACAATTGATGGTGTGAAAGTATTGGACAATGTAAGCTTCAGGGTATCAAAAGATGATAAGATTGTTTTCATCGGTGAAAATGAAATCGTCAACACTGTTTTGTTTAAAATAATCATGGGTGAAATGGAGCCAGACAGCGGAACCTTCAAATGGGGAATCACCATCACAAAAGCTTATTTCCCTAAAGATAACTCAGAATTTTTCAATGATGTAGACTTAAATCTGGTAGATTGGCTTAGACAATTCTCTGATGAAAAAACAGAAAGTTATCTTCGTGGATTCCTTGGAAGAATGCTATTCTCAGGAGAAGAAGCTTTAAAAGAGGCAAAGGTTTTATCTGGAGGAGAGAAGGTAAGATGCATGCTGTCTAGGATGATGCTTAGCAGCGCTAATGTATTGATACTAGATCATCCAACCAATCACCTTGACCTAGAATCAATCACAGCAGTAAACAATGGACTTAGAGATTATAAGAGCAATATTTTATTTACATCCCATGATCATCAATTTATTGATACCATAGCCAATAGAATTATTGAAATTCTTCCAACAGGCGGGATAATAGATAAGAGAATGAGCTATGATGAATATTTAGAAAGCATGAATTTACAATAAAAAAATAGATGTTTATCATTAATGATAAACATCTATTTTTTATGCTACTTGTTTTGTTCTTTCCACTTTGCCAATGCATCTGCCATGGCACTATTTACTGGTTCTTCCTTTTTTTGTTGCTTCAAATAGCTTTCAACACTTCTTTTATCGC
>JAUQXG010000252.1 GCA_030834765.1 Lutispora sp. | reverse complement strand
AATATAAATTAAATATTCTGAAAATTACTATTGCATAATTGAATGATTATGATATAATAGTATTAAGAAAGATGATACATCTTCAAAGATGTAATAATTTTTCTAACAGGCTCTAATTCAACTAATATGTAACTTTCTCAGTATACTATGATTTGTCTGGTTAAAGGATTTTAATAGTAGTTCATGTAAGTTTATAAAGATTAGTTTAGAGTTTGTAAAATAAAGTAAGGTGAATTGGTTTAAAAAAGAAATGAGGTAATAAACAGTTTGTTAGATCTAGATTGTGTTCCTGTTGAATTAGAGCTTGTTTTATAAGCTGATTTATTTTGATTTCAAAATAAATCAGCTTAATACTTGTAACCATAGGAAAGTGCTTCATAAGCACTTTTTTTTATCCCATAGATTATGATAGAATACAACTAAAAAGGAATTATAAAATGAATAAGAAGATAGAATATAAATCTAGGGTAATAGAATTTGAGTTAATACGAAGAAAGCGAAAAACCATGGGAATAAGCATACAGCCTCCTGATATAGTGAAGGTTGCAGCACCCTTCCGTGTACCAGAATATGTGATTTTAGAAAAGGTACTGGGCAAAGCGGATTGGATTATAAAAAAGCTGGATGAGCTTTCAGCAAAAGGAGTAACTACAACTAAAAAAGCTTTCCAAACAGGAGAATTATTCTTATATCTTGGAGAAAACTATGCTTTGAATATAATATTAGCCGCTAAATACAAGAGACCTATCATTGAACTTCAGGAAAGAGAGATTTACATATATACGAATTCTGATGATAAAGATAAGCTGAGAAGTGCCATGGAGAAATGGTACAGAGGAAAGGCAATGGAAGTAATCTCTCTAAGAGTGAAATATTTTCAGAGGTATTTTACGAAAACACCTATAGGTATCGTTGTGAAAGAGCAGAAAAAAAGATGGGCAAGCTGCACAGGGAAAGATAAATTGCTTTTTAACTGGCGTTGTGTCATGGCATCGAAGGAAGTAATAGATTATATTGTGCTTCATGAACTATGTCATATGGTGCACAAAAATCATTCAAAAGACTATTGGAATTTGGTCCATTCTCTTATGCCTGATTATAAGGAAAAGCAGAATTGGTTAAAAGAAAAAGGCGTTTTGATGAATATTTAAAATAACAAATTGTATTGATATAGGAGAAATAAATGAAAAAAATTATTATATACACTGATGGGGCATGCAGAGGCAATGGCAAAGAAGATGCCATAGGCGGCTTTGGAATATTGCTTGAATACAATGGCGTTAGAAAAGAAATAAAGAAAGCTTTTAAGAATACTACCAATAATATCATGGAGCTTTCAGCAGTAATTGAAGCATTAAATATGCTAAAAGAGCCCTGTGAGGTAATTGTACATAGCGATTCAGCTTATGTTGTGAATGCAATAAATCAACATTGGCTAAAAGGATGGCAGAAAAATGGATGGAAGACATCCACAAAAGAGCCTGTAAAGAATAAAGAGCTGTGGGAAAAACTTATAAAGCTCATAGCATATCACAATGTAACTTTTGTAAAGGTAAAAGGTCATAGTGATAACGAGCATAATAATAGATGCGATGAATTGGCCAACGAAGCTATGGATGAAATGGCATGAAGTATTATAATATTGAAAAAGCTATATTCATTGACAGACCAAATAGATTTTTAGCAAAGGTACAAATAGATGGTATGGAAGAGACAGTTCATGTAAAAAACACAGGAAGGTGTAAAGAAATACTGATTCCTGGTACAGAAGTTTACTTGGAAGAATCAAATAACCCAGCAAGGAAGACCAGATACTCTCTTGTTTCGGCATACAAAGGGGAAAAACTCATCAACATTGATTCTCAATCACCCAATGCAGTTATTTTTGAATCATTAAAAAATGAGCAGATACAAGAGATTGGGAAAATATTTACTGCCAAAAGAGAAGTTACCTTTGGAGATTCCAGATTTGATATATATTTTGAAAACCAGATTGGCAAAGGTTTTGTGGAGGTAAAGGGAGCCACTTTAGAGAATGAAGGGCTTGTGATGTTTCCCGATGCTCCCACTGAGCGTGGAAGAAAGCATATATATGAAATGATAAAAGCCGTAGAAAGTGGTTATTTGGGATATATATTATTTTTAATACAAATGCAGGGTGTAAAAGCCTTTACACCTAATGCTGTAACCGACCCTGAGTTCGCAAAGGCTATAAGGCTATGCGCCCAAAGGGGCGTAAATATATTAGCTTATGATTCCATTATTCTAAAAGACGAAATTAGACTAGGTGATAAAGTACCTATCATCCTTTGAAATGGTGCAGACTGTGGTATCTTTCATGGTGATTTTGTATTTTATGGAGGTGTAGAGATGAATGAAAAAATTCTTGTAGTGGATGATGACTTTAATATTGCAGATTTAATAAGACTTTACCTTGAAAAAGAAATGTATAAAGTAAAGACCGTTTATACAGGTAAAGATGCCATTGAGGAATTTAGCTCATGGTCTCCTGATCTTGTGATGTTGGATATCATGCTGCCTGAAATGGATGGATGGGAAGTTTGCAGACAAATTAGAAAAAAAGGAAGCATTCCGATCATCATGCTTACAGCACGAGCAGAAATTTTTGATAAGGTTTTAGGTCTTGAACTTGGAGCAGATGATTATATCGTGAAACCTTTTGATCCTAAAGAGCTGATCGCTAGGGTAAAAGCTGTTCTCCGAAGAAGCGGCGGCTTTGATGCCACGAAAGAAGAATTGGTCTTTCCAGGCCTTGCTATTAATAAAAGTGAATATACGGTAACTTGTGGAGGCAGAAAAATTGAAATACCTGCTAAAGAGCTTGAACTTCTATACTTCCTAGCAAGCTATCCTAATCAGGTTTTTACTAGAGAACAACTATTAGAAAAGGTTTGGGACTATGATTTTGCTGGAGATTCTAGGACGGTGGATGTTCATATCAAAAGGCTCAGAGAAAAGTTTAAAGATGATACGCTGCGTTGGGATATAAAAACCGTATGGGGTGTCGGATATAAATTTGAGGTAAGATGATGAAGAAGAATAGAATTTTTAAGAAATTGTTCATCACCTATGGATTGACTATAATCATAAGCTTCGGGATTTTGGCCATAGCTCTTTCAAAGCTTTTGAGCAGTTATTTAATAGAAAACAAAAAAGAAGTATTGATAGATCAAGGTAAAAGAATAAAGGAAGAGATTTTATTAAGCTTTTATACTGGCAGATTGGATGCAAAAAGGCTGACCAATGATTTGCAAATTCTTGATAAATATCTTAATGCACATATTTGGATTGTAGATGAGCAAGGTTATATAGTGGGAGCCTCTGGAGATTCAGTAGAAAAGTTTTTAGGACAGCAAATAGACAAGGAACATCTTCACAATCTTTATAATAGTGAAAGTGTAATAGAAAGCGGGAACTTTGGAGGAAAGCTTTCTGTCGCCTCTCTTACCATAGGCTATCCCCTTGTTTTTGAAAATATCTTCAAAGGCGGCGTTTATATCCATGCTTCTTTAGAAGAGATTGAAAAGACCTTTCGAGAGATTTATAAAATCATTCTTTGGGCTATACTGATTTCAGGGGTTATGGCTTATGGTATTTTATACATACAAATAAAGAGAATATCAAGTCCTTTGAAGGAAATCAATGAAGCAGCTAAGATCATCGCAGGAGGAGAGTTTCAAAAGAGATTAATCATAAATACTCATGACGAAATAGAAGAACTTGGCAAGAGTTTCAATGATATGGCAGAGTCTCTTGAAAGAATAGAAGAGAATAGAAGAAATCTAATAGCAAATATATCACATGATCTCCGGTCTCCTGTAACTTCTATAAGAGGCTTTATACAAGGTATTTTAGATGGTACAATTCCTGAAGAAAAACAAGAACATTATCTTAAAGTAGTTTTAGATGAATCTAAAAGGCTAATAAAAATGACCAATGATTTATTAGAATTAAATAATATGCAGCAAGGTCATATTGAAGTGAAAAAGTCAAAGTTTGAACTCCATGAGAGTATCAGAAGGACCTTAATTGGATTTGAACAGCAAATCACGGAGAAAAAGCTGGATGTTTCTTTAGTTTTATTAGATGAAGCTGTAAATGTTTTTTCATCTCAAGCATTTATCGAAAGAATTATCAACAATCTGATAGATAATGCAGTAAAGTTTACTCCTGTTGGCGGAGAAATCATCATAAGGACTGAGGATGAAAAAGAAAAGGTGAAGATTGAGATAACAAACACAGGTGTTGCAATAAATGAAGAGCAACTAAGAAAGGTTTGGGAGAGATTTCATAAAGGAGATATATCAAGAGGGCAGTACAAAAATGGGTTTGGACTTGGTCTTGCAATCGTTAGGGAAATGATGAGTCAATTAGATGAAAGGATTTGTCTGGAAAGTGGCTCTGATTTTGTAAGATTTTCATTTGAAATATCAAAAGCCTAAAACAAGTCAGATAATTTACAAATCGTTCATAATTTATTCATTTATATATATTAAAGTATATATATGGCATCTAAAAGCCTAATTTTAAATATGGAATATTACATAGGAGGGATATATATGGATAATTTTGAAAACAATGAAGAAAAGTCACTTATGGTGATAGAACCTAAATTCTTTTCTGAGAGAATTGAAAGAAAAAAGAAATTCCCTAGCAAAAAAATAATAGCTTTACTTATGGTATTTACACTGCTATTGGGTACCGGCATAGGATATGGCATTGGCGTATCTTTTGGAGACCTTGCAAAAGGAAATATCGTTATGGCAGCTCCCGGGGAAACACTTTCTGCGGATAACATTGTTACATCTGGAATTTGGCCTGTAGTAGGGATTTCAAAAAAAGTCTCGCCGGCTATTGTAGCCATAAAAACAAAGACTAATGTCAGAAACTATTTTGGTGATGTCTATGAAAGCGGTGGGACCGGGTCAGGGATCATCATTGATAAAGAAGGCCATATCGTTACAAATAACCATGTAATAGAAGGCGCAAAGGACATCGTGGTGCTTCTAAATGATGGCAAGGAAATAGCAGCCACCATAGTTGGAAGAGATGCTCAAACGGATTTGGCTGTTTTGAAAGTGGAAGAGAGAAATCTTCCTTATGTAGATTTCGGAGATTCTTCAAAATTAGAAGTAGGAGAATTGGCTGTAGCCATAGGAAGTCCTATGGGAACTGAATACGCAGGCTCCGTAACAGCAGGTATTATCAGTGGACTTGATAGAAAGGTCTCTGTTGGAGATAAGACCATGAGTTTGATTCAGACAGATGCAGCAATCAATCCAGGAAACAGCGGCGGAGCCCTTGTGAATAGTAAAGGTCAGGTTATTGGAATAAATACTTTGAAGCTCATTGAATCAAAAGTGGAAGGAATGGGATTTGCAATTCCAATAAATGAAGCTAAGCCAATCATACAGCAGTTAATTGAGAATAAACAAATCGTAAGACCACAGTTAGGTATAACAGGAAGTACGGTTACAGCAGATGTTGCAAAAACATATAATGTGCCAACTGGTGTGGCAATTGTAGAGGTTTCACCATATAGCGGAGCCGATAGAGCAGGCCTCAAAAGAGGAGATATCATAACAGAGATAGATGGTAAAAAGGTGTCAACCATTGAAGAAGTAATTGCGATAGTAAAAACGCACAAAGTCAATGATGTTTTGAAAGTAAAAATCTTTAATAGTGCTGAAAAATATGAAACAGTAGATGTTACCTTAAGACAGATTAATCAATAAAATCAAAAACTTGAACTTTTTTAGTTCAAGTTTTTTTATAGGTACAATATCCCTAGGATAAAATAAGTTAAAAGCATTATT
>JAUQXG010000251.1 GCA_030834765.1 Lutispora sp. | reverse complement strand
AGGACACAGGAATAGGGATACCTGATGATATGAAGAACACTATTTTTGAAAGGTTCAGACAGGTAGATTCCTCTTTAATGAGAAAAAAAGAAGGCAGCGGAATAGGTTTATCTTTAGTAAAAATGCTAATTGATGCCCATGGTGGCAGTATTTCTGTGGAAAGTGAGCTTGGGATTGGGAGTAAGTTTATTTTAAAGCTTCCTGCTATTGTGTTAGAAGATGAACAATGGGAAGATAAAGCCATTATAAAAAATTATAAAATAAACGTAGAAAAGATCATGATAGAATTCTCGGATATTTACTCCTAAGGTGTTTAGTTTTTTTTCTTATGTCAATAATATATGCATATAGAAGTATATTAGAGGTGAATGACATGAGAGTACCTGACCATATTGGAATCATACCTGATGGAAATAGAAGATGGGCAGTGAATCATGGCATGGGCAAAGAAAATGGCTATGATGCTGGCATAGATCCAGGTCTTACTCTTTTTAAGCTATGCCAAGAAACAGGCATTAAGGAAATGACCTATTATGGATTTACAACAGACAACACAAAAAGGCCGTCAGAACAAAGAAAGGCTTTTACTCAATCTTGTATCGATGCAGTTGAGATGCTTTCAAAAGAAAACGCTTCTCTGCTTGTAGTGGGCAATAAGAATTCTCCCATGTTTCCCCAAGAGCTGCTTCCCTATACAATACGAAAGTCCTTTGGCAGCGGTGGGATCAAAGTTAACTTCTTAGTAAATTATAGCTGGAAATGGGATATTGATAATGTGAAAAGGTGTATGTCTAAAAGCAACGATATTATGAGTCAAATAGAAACAAATGATATTTCAAGGGTAGATTTAATAATACGTTGGGGTGGTAGAAGAAGGCTCAGTGGCTTTTTACCTGTTCAATCTGTGTATGCTGACTTTTTTGTAGTTGATGACTATTGGCCAGATTTTAAAGCAGACCATTTTTATGATGCACTCCATTGGTATGATCAGCAGGATATAACCCTAGGAGGTTAATTAAAAGGACAGTGGATAAAGGGCGTGGGTAGAATTTATACTTCTATCCACGCCTTTTTACGACAAATTATCTGAATTTATTAAATATTTTATATCATACATATGTAAAAAGTGTTAGAATATATTAATAAAGTTATTATTCTAAATATGCAAAAAATAAGCCATGAAAGGAACCTTATTATGAAAGATTTTATTATCATGACTGATTCTTGCTGTGATTTACCTAGACAGTATATAGAAGAAAAGGCAATCCCCTTTGTTAGCCTAACCTGCAGCTTTATGGGAAAGGAATTCTATGATGACTTTGGAGAAAGTCTAAGTTATAAAGAATTCTATGAAGGAATGAGAAGCGGAGAAATTCCTAAAACCTCACAGCCTAGCCCTGATGCTTTCTATAAGATTTTCAAAGATTTGTTAATCCAAACTAAAAATATAATATATGTGTGTGTATCTACTGGTCTTAGTGGAACTTTGAATAGTGCTAACATTGCAAAGAATATGATTCTGGAGGAGCTTAATGATGCAAATATTGCCATTGTAGATACGCTTACAGCATCTTTAGGACAAGGTATTCTTGTGTTAAAAGCATTAGAAATGAAGAAAAGTGGCTCCACCTATGGTGATATTGTTAAATATCTGGAAGATATAAGACCTAATTTCAATACTTATATGACGGTTAATGATTTAAACTATTTAAAAAAAGGTGGACGGATATCAACAGCTGCAGCAATGATCGGAACAATATTGCATATCAAGCCTCTTTTAACACTAAATGACGAAGGCAAGGTAAATGCGATTCTCAAAGTAAAGGGCAGAAAAAATGTAATAAGCAAACTGGCTGAATTAGTCATAAAAAAAATAGAGGACCCTGAAGATCAAATCATTGCAATATGTCATGGAGATGCAGAAGAGGAAGCCTTCAGCCTAAAGGAACTGATCTTGAAAGAAACAAAAATAAAGGATGTTCTAGTGAATCATATAGGCCCTGTAGTAGGCGCATATGGCGGGCCTGGAGCATTGGCAATATTTTTTGTAGGCAAGCATAGACAAAATCATTTGATAGATCTTCCGATATAATAAGAAAGTCTGTTGCTTTTTAAAAAGCAGCAGACTTTCTTATAGTTTTATCTATCTATTTATATTCAATATATAATTATATTTGGCTGCATGTTTTAATTCATCGGTAAGTATTTCAAGCACTATATCCCTATAATACCTCGTGGGCATTCCTGCTCTTATGTCTCTATACTTTTCTACAGCAGACAACTCTCCAAAAAGCGCTTTTTTTATGCCTTCAATATAAAACGCCGGCCTGTCAAACCTTATATCAGATGGAGTCATTACTTCTTGACCTGTGAAATCTATATATATCTGTCTATACATTTTATTGTGCTTTCTTTCGTCATTTCTTATGGTTGTTATGATTTGTTTTTCTTCTTGAGTAGGTGCCTCTGCTATAAGATAATCATAAAACATTTCGTCTTCTCTTTCACCTTCTATTGCATCTCTAACTAAAGAAAGCGCCTGTTCAAGGGATTTATAATTTCTATTCATTTCATTCTCTACATGGGGATAATAATACATGTTTACACCTCCCAAAAGATTAACTTTGGAAATTAACACTAGTACTATTATATGCATTTATAGGAGAAGCTGAAACTTGTACAATATTTAATTTATCTTTCGTGATTTTCCTAATTATATAAATTCCCTTTGTGCGTACATTATGATGCTATACAAAGCTTAATGCTTTATTAACACTAAGCTTTGTATAGTCTCTCCTTATAATTTACAAGGGAAATAAGCGGATCTACGTTTTGTGGAATTATCTAACTTAACTCTTAATTTAACAAGCCACTCAGGTTCATTTTCCCATTTTTCTTCAACTGACCTTAAAATACGAGTATATCCGTATAAATTTGCAAACCGCCTAAAAATCGGTTGTAAGGAAAGCATTTCATCTGTAACTGCATATTGGCTTCGATATCCGTTTATAAAGCTATCCTTTGCGCACTCATATCTTGTTTCTTCTATTTCATCTTTAATGCTGTCCAGTGCTTGCTCAATATCCGCTATATACCACTGATACATAGCATCATCAAAATCAATAACATTACATGTGTGTGTTTTTTCATCATAAAACACATTATCCAACTCAAAATCATAATGAACTAAGCCAAAATTCTCATTGGATTTTGGGAGCTTTGAAAAACATTCTTGCAATAAGCTTACTTCTTCTAGTGCCAGCTCTTGATTTTGAAACTTCTCTAGTATATTTTTAATCCATGAAAGCACATCCTCATATGACCAACGCTTATTTTTAGGAGTAAAGTCTGATGATAGCTTATGGAGTTTTCCTAATGCCTTACCATACTCAAACATAATACGATTGTCCATATTTGTTTCTCCCATTGGTACCCCCGAAACTCTATCAAACACCGTTGCATAATATGCTCCCCATGGTGTATTGGCTGTTACAAGCTCCTTGGAATTATTGGAAAGCACTATTTTTAATGCAGGATATTGGTTACCTCTCAAGTAGTTAATAAATTCTAGCTCTGCTAAAATGGAATCCTTGCATTTTTCTGAAGCAGGTGCAAATCTTAATAGTTTTGTCTTCCCTTCATTTTGAAATGGATAGATGGCATTGGATGATATTCTATAATACTGAAACATTTCAAGGGAGCTTTCATCGTAGTTCCAATTGCCTACCAGCATTTTCGCTAAATCTCTATTATCAAACAAATATTTTAATTTCATCATTTCACATTTCCCCTTTTCAAGTGATTTGTTTCGTTTTTGCGCACAAAAAAACACAGGTTATTTACCTGCGGTTTTTAAAAGTTTATTTATATGACAAATAAACCCT
>JAUQXG010000250.1 GCA_030834765.1 Lutispora sp. | reverse complement strand
TTTTATTATTCTGCCTGCTTTTATCATTTCATCTCTATAGGGTGAATTATTATGGATATGGTATTTATCTGCACTTGCTGAATTATATATGCTACCTGCATAAAAATTGTTAAAAAACTCGTGCTCAGCTTTCAGTACTTTTGCATCTTCTTCCACATTACCTGATGTCTTTAAATCAAGAAAATGAATTGATGAAAGTACACCTCTCTTCAGTATGTCTGCGTTTTCAAATTGATTACGAATATCTTCTTTAGCATCATAGATTGTTTCTATGAAGTCTTCATCTTGGGACAGGCTTTTAAAGGCTTCTTCAGTACGTGCTTCTTTCAAATAGAATTTATCCAAGAAAACAGCTTTTTTTAAATAAGAAAAATAGTCTTTCTTATCTCCCGCCTTAACCAAGGATATGCTCATATAATAATTTGCTGCGGCATCATCGGGAACCCGCTTCAGTCCCTGTTCCAGAGCTTTTATGGCTTCATCGTACCTGGATAAATGGTAAAGCGAATACCCCTTGCTTAAATAAACGGATTCATGAAAGCTGTTGGCTTCGATAGCAACATCATAATAAACGATAGCCTGTTCATACAATCCTTGAAAGTAATAAGTATTACCTTTGGATATATTGATATCTTTGTCCCATGGATTGAGCTCGGCTGCTTTGTCAAAACATTCTATGGCTTCCGAATATTTTCCGAGCATATTTAAGGAGTCCCCTTTATTCATGTAGGCATTTACATATTTCGGGTTAATTTTTATCACTTTATCATACTCTTTAATTGCTTCTTCGTCCTTGTAAAGAAAATGTAACGCCGAACCTTTGCTATAATAAGCATAATCATTGGAGGGCTCCAATTTTATCACTGCATCATAGGCAGCAATAGCTTCCTCATATTTTTGTTGGTTATAATAACTATCACCCATGTCCAAATATGCCTTCCCATATTTAGGGTTTAATTTGATTGCCATTTTATAATTATTAATAGCTTTTATATATTCTTCTTGCTTGAAGAAGGTAAATCCTTTTTTATAGTAGTCTTCTGCTGATGGCAATTCCGCTGCAAAAATATTTGTCGAAGCAAACATCATCATAAAGATGAGCAACAGGATAAAACAAGCTTTTTTCATGCTCTAAATCTCCTCTGCGTTTTTAGTACCAAGTAACATCCACCATACTATTTTTATAGCCGTATTTGACCTTTTCCTTATATATCTCCCACATTTTTGTGCTTGTGTTGTAATAGGCTTCTTCATCGGTATAGCCTTCGGGTCGCGTATAGTATGACCAATAAAGCCCCACATGGAAATAGACATCATTTTGCCGATTAATGGCTTTTACCTTTGAATAGATTTCATCAATCCATTTCTCAACTTCCTTCTTATTGCCTTCAAGCTCGGCCAATAAAATTTCCGCATACTTCATGGTGTTCAGGTCAAGGTATACATCTATAACATCAGGCTGCTTACCAGATTCATTTATTACTATATTTGTGAAACTGAAGTTGTAGTCACCACTTTTTTTGTCAAGGTAGTTAAAATATAGATATCTTTCAAGCTGAGTATAATTCATTGAAGGATAAACTTCCTTGATGATATCCGGCAATTTTTTCAAGCTCTTTGATGCAAGCATCGGCTTCAATTCGTTTACTGGTATGGAATAATTGATATTCTGCGCATTTTCAATGTAGGAATAGTTTATTCCTACAACTTCTCCATACATATTAATCAACGGCCCGCCACTGCTTCCTCTGGATATGGGCGCTGTGATCTGGATATCCTTTTGTTCAGTCCGATACAACCCACCCGGAATATTAAGGCTGCTTATATTTCCGAATGAAACCGTCACTGGCAGCCCTAACGGGTATCCGATTGCTACAATATCGTCCCCCAGCTGTAGTTCATCAGAGTTTCCAAGTATTACTGTGGGCAGATCTTTTGCATGCTCCAGCTTCAAAACTGCAAGGTCAAGCTTTTTATCATATGCCGTGATTCCCTCTACAGCATAGATCTTATTGTCCGTTGTAATGACTTCCATTCTTGGAATCATATCAATCACATGATAGTTAGTGATAATTTGTCCATCGGAGGAAACTATAAAACCGCTTCCACTGCCGATTTCAACATTATTAATATCATAAGAGACGATTTTTACTGTCAAAGAAGCTTGCTTTGACACTTCTGTCTTGCTTAAAAGCTTCTTTATGTTTTTTATCTGCAAACTGGCAATATCAGATACCTTCCCTAAAGAAGTAGTGCCTCTTGCGTAGATGGTTGCATTTGATCTCAAGACGACTGGCTTGATGTATTCTTGCCAAGGACCGTTATCAATTTTATATTCTCTGGTAACTGTAGCACCCCAGTTGGTGATCATAACCGTAACACTTTCATCAGTCTGCTTTGTGATATCTTGTGCCAGAACTGGGGTTGTCGGGTTAATCAATTTTTCATTTGCATAAACATTTGATATAGATAATAATAAAACTAAAACAAGAGTAAAAAGTATAGCTCTGCTGACCTTTCTCATTTTAAAATCCATCCAATCCTAATATTTTTTTCCATGATAATAATATTTTACCAAATATTGAACTCCAAATAAAGTAAATTTATCTGCTTTCTGAAATATAATTTATGTTGGTACGATATGCTCGAGTTGTAATATTTTCATTTAGCATGGTTTTCGACATTATTCGTATGGGACAAGTGGTAGAATATAAGTGAATATTCTTCTTTCATTTGGTATTAAGAGGGATAAACATCAATTTTGAAGAATTCGTAAGAAAATCAAAAGAAGTACTGATTATAGGTAGAGAATTTAATAACCCAGGCGGTGGAACTTCTACCATTATTTCAGTTGGAGATAATGTACGCTATCGTAGAGGTAAATCAACTATTAGTATTTCAATAGACGAACTCTATAAAGCATATATATCTTTCAAAGGTAAACAATGTATCACAAAAGACCTTAGAGCATATGCTCCAGCGATATTTGATTCAGCTGCTCGACCTGCAGGACACAGCTGCAATTGCACTTTTCTATTTATGTTGTTGCATGAAATAGGTCTAGCAAACGAAATTAAAGATAAAGTTATAATCATTATAAGTTTCATCAAAATATAAAGGAGAGTTAATTATGCAAAATAAATGTCCGAAATGCAAATCAAAACTACCAATAAAGGGGTTTTTGACTCCAGTAGTTGCAATGGGGTATAACAATATAGATAACAATATAGATAACAATATCTATGTATGTGATGAATGCAATACATATATCGAATGGACTATTAATCGAAAGATTGCTATTGTATTATCTTATATATTCTTTTTACTTTTTATTTTGATTGGAAGTAATATTGTGCAAAGTCTATGGTTATTAAAAGTATTATTACCAGGCATTATTATATCTGAAGCTATTCTATTGCTTTTTCCAAATCAGACTAAAGCTAGAATAGAGCATGAAAATACTTCGCTTTAAAGCCAATAACATAAAGCTACTATAATAAAATAAAAACTTAAATGAAATATACTTCATTTAAGGCTGAGGTTAATATGAGAATGATTAAGAGCAATAAAATGAGATTTACTTTGAGCCTAATTGCTGCTTACGGTTTAAAGGCTTTATATTTACTGAATTATGATACTATAGAAAAAGATATTTGGATTATGCACATTTTATCCTTCCTATTAGTTTACTGTGGTATTTTAGGGTTTATATACAAAATAGATGTATTTAAGAATCCTCCAAGGAATGCAATTCTTAGTTACACTAGAAGTTATAAAAACGCAGATGACTTTACCTCTTTCATGGGGAATCTAGGAAATGCTTTAGCCGTAATTATTGGTACATTATTATTTCTTGTTGTTTGACTCATTAGGAATTTAAATTTCCTTCAATACTGGCATTTCTAAATTGCGCACAAAATCAACACCCTCTCCCCTGACCTTTTCACGCTAATAAACAAACTATATATTGTTATCACGGCTACCATGGATATGCTTAATAATTGTGGTTACCCCTACCCTTGTAAATAAATGGCATAAAATTTCTATGAGCTTAAATAATGGAGATAGATTACAAGTAACAATAATAAAAAAATAGTAAAAAACACAAAGGATAGTGTAGTACTATCCTTTGTGTTTATATCTATCAAAGTATAATTTAGTGTATTTTTGTTAAGATCCTCCCCAAATCGAAGTTTTGAACATATTTCAAAAAATAAAAAACACCGCAATCTCTTGCAGTGTCTACATTCGTATATGGTGGGAGTGCGGGGGCTCGAACCCCGGACCCATTGATTAAGAGTCAATTGCTCTACCAACTGAGCTACACACCCATTTAAAATTAACTATTAATTAACTCGACTTTCATATTATATATAATTATTATTTATTTGTCAACTACCAAGCTTAAAAACCTTCACCTTTAATTTTCATTATAGATTATCTCAATACTTGTAAAGCCCATACTTTTTAACATATTCTCCAAGGCTAATCTAGTATTCTTATCGGCTTCTTCAAGGAAACCATTTTCTATGATCTTATCTTCCATCTTTTTCTTTTCTACTGTAAGCATATCAAAAACATCTTTTATTTTTATATTATTAAAAACAGAGTTCTTTTCATCATACACATTGATGCTTTTTTCATCAATTGTATGGTCTAATATCTTTGGTTTGCTGATTGATATTTTTACCTGATCCGTGCTTTCTGATAATATTTTTATGCTATTCATATCTATGCCTGCTTTTAAATAACCATCATATTTTATCAGAAAGCCCTTTTGTGTAAAGGGGATCTCTACATCATTTATTTTCATATTTTCTTTATAAGAAACTACATTTGTATAATAATATTTCGTGGTGGCAAGCTCCCAAATACCCGATATTCTTTCTACAATTAATGTAGAATTTATGCTTTTATTACTTTGGGACAATGCTTGCTGACTTTTATTATAAAGCACCAAAGAATATATTGAAGAAATAATCAATAATGTTAACAATATAAATATCGTTACATCCTTTATTGACCTTTTAAATTCTAATTGCTGCATATTTATTTCCTTTCATTTATTTATTATCTCTATTATACCTAATTGTTTCTCTTTATTCTAGAATTTTGTCGATTTATGCAGTAATTTGTAAACTATTCTTCATATCCTCTGTTGTATTATTAATATATTTAGATATCTTCAAAAAAATAACCAGTCATATTCTGGTCTATTTTGCACTATACTTCATCACCATAATCCCTACATAGCTTCTACCTAGCAAAAAATACACTTAGAATCTTTTATTCCTTATTTTTTAAAATACCTTAAAAGCAAAAGACAAAATTCAGGTTTCCCTGAACTTTGTCTTTGCTAAATCTCAATCCCTATAGGGCAATGATCGGAGCCCATGACTTCGCTTAAAATAAAAGCTGTCTTTAAATCTTTTTTTAGATGTTCAGAGACAAAGAAATAGTCTATTCTCCATCCAATATTTCTTTCTCTTGCTCTGGTTTTTTGATCCCACCATGTGTAGTTTTCTGGCTCTTTGTTGAATTCTCGTAATGTATCTACAAAGCC
>JAUQXG010000249.1 GCA_030834765.1 Lutispora sp. | reverse complement strand
TTCCCTGGACCCAGAAAATGAAACTTTGATACAGGAAGCCATCGGAAAGCTTATCAAAAGCAAAACGGTTTTAATCATTGCCCATCGTCTACGCTCTGTTGAATCTTGTGATAAAATCATTGTCCTGAAAGAAGGAAAAGTACAGGAAACAGGAAAACATCAAGATTTGATGGCTTTAAACGGCTTATACCATCATTTAGTTGAACTGCAAAGAGAAAGTGCAAAATGGGGAATTGGTTCTGCCGACCATGTGTAAGAGGGGGAAGCAGTACAGTCTTTCATGAATGAAAGACTGTACTGCTTAAAACATTTTCTTTCTGAATTCTCTTGGCGTAAATTTGGTTGCCTGCTTAAATACCTCAGAAAAGCTGCGGTGCAATTTATACCCTACTTCATTTGCAATTTCTCCAATCTCCCGGTCAGAATTCAGCAGCATATCCTTGGCCTTTTCTATGCGCAAATTTTGTATGTATTCTGTTATGGTCACACCGTGAACCTGCTTGAATCTATGAGTCATTTTGTTATGGCTCATACAAGCACTTCTTGCCAGCACCTCTAATGGAATATGTCTTTTATAATTCTCATTTAGATAATTGGAAACCTCATAAATACTTTCCAATTCCCAATCTGGAATCCGATTATTTTCAGAAAACAATACTTGGTTTTCACTCCATTGCATAATAATAGCGATGACTTCCAGTACCTTGCTTTCATAATATGCTTTAGCAATGCCGCCAGACGGCTGAAATCCCTGAATTTGCTTTAATGCCATCGTGACCTCTGGAATGCTGCCACTACCATTCAATCTTGAAATGATATCCGGTAATTTTTGAAAATCCCGTGAAAATCGACCTGTCAGATAATTCTCATAAAACTCTGGAGTAAGAGATATACCTATACAATTGAGTGCTACATTTTTCTGAACTGATTGTTGAAAAACTTCTTCATGCCCAACATATCCTAATAGGCTCTCTGTATGAGAATCTACTTCATCATACATGAGCTTTGCGATGGAGGAATTATAATTTCCTAGACTCAAAAACGCTGGGTGTTCATATTGAAAGGATATATCCTCCTTAAAAACTACATCATAAATCGTAACAGCATATAGATTATCAACAGGATATATCCAAATATAGCCGGTCCCAATACAAGGATCTGGTCTGTAACAAAGTCCACTTCTCCTAAAATCATAGATATCTACCCCTGCATATAATCCAATTTGTGACAAGAACGGTAAAAACAATTGATCTAAAATATTTTTCATCCTGTCCCCCTAATATTTCGGCAAATACACAAATCTTTTCGGCTATCTGTCATATATCCAATGAATCCATTGACGATGCATATTGTGTATGTGTAAGATATGATTAGTTAGAACCATCTAACTAATCATATTATATCAGAACTATTCCATAACTTAAAGGGGGGTTTGGTAATGAATTTGATTATAAATAGTGAGTTATATGGATATATGTGAGGAGGCCAATTATGGAAATAATCGAAAATTCGAGCTTCAAGACTGACCTGCAGCCATATCGCTCTTTGGACCCTCGCACCAAGCTGCTGATACTGGTACTGATTAATATCATCATATTTTTTCACACAGGCTTTTATACGGAGACAGCCTGCGTTATATTGATTTGCGCAGTGATGCTTTATCATAAGCGCTATTTAAGCTGTGTTAAGATCATCACTTTATATGCTGCCCTTTGGTCACTTATTATGGTATCTATAAGATTTCAAAACATCATGGTGGCAATGCTTTCCATTATTTTCATTTTGGTACGTAAAATTTTTCCCGTTATGATATTTGGAACATTGCTGATTTCTTCCACTCGAGTTGGTGAAATGATTTCTGCACTTCAACAAATACGTATACCCAAAAATATTATTATTCCACTGACTGTCACGATACGTTTTTTCCCTACTATTCGAGAGGAATTCTCTTGTATTTTGGATGCCATGAAGATTCGTAAAATTCGCGTTTCCTTTAAAAACATCGTGTTCCATCCTTTGCTTTTGATGGAACATATTCTAGTGCCTATGATGCTGCGCCTATCTTCCGTGGCGGAGGAGCTATCTGCCGCTGTCGCAACACGAGGTATTGACTCTTCAAAGCCTCGAACTTCTTATTATCAATTGGAGTTTGGTACTGCGGATGTGGTTTTTATCTTATTATTTTTTACCCTAATGCTGCTTACGCTTAAGGGCGGAGTGGAGGTGTTATTATGATTCAGATGCGCAATGTCAGCTTTTGTTATGAGGAAGGCAAAGAAAATGGAGTACATAATATCAGTCTTGATATTCCAAAAGGGCAGTGCATTTTACTGACCGGTGAAAGCGGCTGCGGAAAAACTACCCTAACCCGGTTGATTAACGGATTAGTTCCTCATTTCTATTCAGGTACCCTAACAGGAGAAGTATTTATCGCTGGACAGGAATTGGAAAAATGGAGTTTGGATGAGCTTTCCACCAAAGTTGGATCAGTTTTTCAAAATCCACGCAGTCAGTTTTTTAATCTGGATACCACCGGTGAAATTGCCTTTGGTTGTGAAAACCTGGGCTGGAGCAGAAAAAAGATCCATGAAAGGATACAAAAAACAATAGAAAATCTAAAGATTGACCACCTGATGAACAAGGATATCTTTTCTCTGTCAGGAGGAGAAAAACAGATGGTCGCCATTGCCTCTGGCTACGCTATGAACCCGGATATTTTCGTGCTGGATGAGCCATCGGCAAACCTTGATACATTAGCAACTCAACATCTTAAACAATTGCTTTCCTGCTTGAAAGCAGAGGGTAAAACCATCATTATTGCAGAGCACCGCTTGTACTATCTGCGTGAAATTGCAGATAGCGTACTGTATATGAAGAATGGGTATATTGTAGAGCAATGGACAGATAAAGAATTTTCCCATTTACCAGAGGAAGAGCGACTAAAAAGGGGACTTAGATCCTATGACCTTAAAATGCTCTCTGTTGATCACAAGACACAAAGACCAGCAGTAGATGACAGCTTTTCGGTGGAAAACCTATCCGTTTGCTATAAAGGCAGAGATCCGGTGTTAAAAGGCATTACCTGCCAAGCATCAACTGGAGAAATCATTGCAGTTATCGGGCATAATGGGCGTGGAAAAAGCACCTTTGCCCGTTGCCTTTGCGGTCTTGTGAGAGAAAGCGCAGGAAGTATTCTATATCAAGGGAAAAGGATGTCCTATAAAACTCGATCAGGAAAAATCTATCTTGTTATGCAGGATTCCAATTACCAGCTTTTCAGCGACAGTGTAGAAGGAGAATTAGCGCTTTCAACCAAAGATGAAAATGTTCATAGAAAGCACTTGACGGACTGGCTCCTTAAAAAATTATCCCTTGAAGAATTGAAGGAACGACATCCCATGACTCTCTCAGGCGGTCAAAAGCAACGCCTTGCCATTGCTGCCGGCATTGTTCAAGATGCTGATGTGATGATACTGGATGAGCCCACCAGTGGACTGGACTTTGAGAACATGCAGCGGGTAAAAGAAATTATGAAGATGATAAAACAAGAGGGAAAAAGAGCTTTTATCATCACCCACGATTACGAGTTCCTCCTTGCTACCTGTGATCGAGTTTTGGAGATAGACAATGGAAAAATTAAAAAGAATTATCCCGTCAATGAGCAAAACTTATCTCAGCTGCAACGTTTTTTTCTGCAAACCACAGAAATGGTTTGACATATTTTTATTGATAGAAAGGATGTTTTATATGACAAATAAACAGCATAACACAAATCTTGAAAGTCGAGATCTAATTTCAATTGCTATATTTTCCGTACTTTTTACTATATGTCTCTTTTTCATTGCGGGTATCATGAGTATACTCCCTGTTACCATGATATTCTATGGTGTAGTGGGCGGGATTCCTTGCGGTATCATATATATGTATATGCGTGCTAAAACACCAAAGCCGGGCGCTATTATACTTCAGGCAGTTTTGACTGCCGCCATTTTATTTTTAATGGGAACTATGTGGACCTTTGCATTAGGTACATTGATTGGCGGCATGCTGGCAGAAATGATTTCTGCCTCTGGCAGGTACAAAAGCTTTTGGAAAAATACCATCGGATATATCATTTTTATGGCTTGCCTTTGGGCTGGACAAATCGCTCCCATGATACTGGCGAAAAGCTATTATATGGATTATGTCACACAAACAGGTATGTCTGGAGATTATGTCAATACGATGCTGTCCTTCCTCAGCTTTCCCATGTTTATGACGGCATTGGCAGCTACTGGGCTTGGATCATTCCTTGGTGCACTCCTTGGGCGCTAATTGCTGAGAAAGCATTTTACCAAAGCGGGAATCATATAATTTTTATGTCCTTTTATATTTTATTACTTAGAAAAATACTGATTATATTAAAATAACAAATCTAATGCCAGGGATATTCTCTGGCATTCTTGCATCTCCTATACTTTCAAAATCTTTCTTTTGACTTTTTTAGGAAAAATTGCTATTATTATCTTATAACAATTATTATTAATTGATTTATATTGTTATAATCAACCAAAAGGCGGTGGTTCCTATCAATACAAACAAAAACCTGATATTCAGCATGAGTTTGCTCTTCATTCTTTTCATAATAACTGGCTGCATGAAACAGAATAATAATATAGAATCTGTAATAAAAGTGGAGGATAAAAATATGATTTCTAAAAGTACAAAATTCGAATATGATGTCAGTAAAGCCAAAGAGATCTGGCTGGCAGGAGGCTGCTTTTGGGGTGTCGAGGCGTACTTCCGGCAACTCAAAGGCGTCATGGAAACTCGGGTTGGGTATGGTCAAGGCTTGACGGATAGTCCCACTTATCGCGATGTATGTTCGGGTGATACGGGACATACCGAGATTTGTGAAATAAGTTATGACGAGCAAGTGTTGGCAATGAGGAAGATATTGGAACACTACTTTCGGATTATCGACCCCACAACCCTTAACCGCCAAGGCCCGGATCGGGGAACTCAGTATCGTACTGGAATTTACTATGAGGAAGAATCTGATCGGGCTGTAATCGAGAAGTTCCTACAGGATGTGCGAGTAGGCTTCGCGAAACCGATTGTTGTGGAAGTGGAGCCTATCCGGTGTTTCTTTCCG
>JAUQXG010000248.1 GCA_030834765.1 Lutispora sp. | reverse complement strand
TATAAGTTATGTTATTCATTATACAATGCAAGAGCTCTATTGTCAACAATCTTGATCCTATTGGTTTACAATAGGGAATCTCATACCATGTTAGGTTCGTTTACAAAAAGGGTATTACCACCTGAAAACCCAAGTGGTAATACCCTTTTTCACTTTATCAAAACCCGCGAAAAACCCTTGATATACAAAGATTTTTTTACCTCTAACTGACCGAACCGGCGCCGCCCTGCGATTGGTCTTTGTTGCTAATTGCCGCATGGGCGGCTGCAATCAAAATAGACCAATCGTCATTTTTGCACATTATGGAACACTCTTAATTTCCAATAAGCTTCGAAGAAGTCTTTTACTATTATCTCCGTGCTCCATCATCATGTCTTATAATATCTCTAGTTAATATTTTTCTAGAATATTTTTTAAAAGTTCACCATCAATGTTTCCACCTGATAAAACAAGAGCAATATTTCTTCCGCCAATTCGCTCTCTATGCTCCATAACTGCTGCTACAGTTGTGCAACTTCCTGCTTCCACTATATATTTTTCTTCTTTAGCCATAAAGCTAACGGCTTTAGCTATAGAATCTTCCGTAACAATAAGAAAATCATCAACGTAATCTTTCGCCATTTCATAGCTTAGTTTTCCAATACCGCCAACTAGAGAATCGCATATTGACTCCTTACCAGAATATTCTTTATAGAAAGTATTGTCTTTGTAAGAATCTATCATAGAGGGACATGCTTCTGTTTGTACACCAATTATACGAATGTCTGGCTTTATTGACTTTGCAGCAACCGCAATACCTGTAATAAGACCACCACCACCAATTGGAACTACTATCGTATCAATCTCTTGATTTTGCTCAAGGATCTCAATGGCAATTGTTCCTTGACCAGCATATATTTTGGGATCACTATAATATGCATCTATGAAAGTTAGACTATTTTCCTTTATATATGCCATTCCAAGTAAATGGGCTTCATCATAATTTTTTCCCATAAGCATTACATCCGCACCAAAATATTTAATCTTATCTATTTTACTTTGAGGCGTGTTTTGAGGTACAATCACCTCTGCATTCTTTATGCCAAGAATCGAAGCAGCGTAACTAACAGAACTACCATGATTCCCAGAAGAAATTGTTGCAATTCCACACTCTTTTTCTTCTTCAGTTAAAGTCATCATTTTATTTAAAGCACCACGGATTTTAAAGCTTTTTGCTCTTTGAAAAGATTCCAGTTTAAAGAAATATGTTTTATTTTCATCTCCTAAATAATAGGATTCCTCTAATGGTGTTTTGCGTATATAATCTTTAATGCGTTCATAGGCATTTTTTACTTCTATAAAATTAAAACTCATAACATTATTCCTCCTCTTTTAAAGTTTTGATTTTGAACCTAATTTATTTTTTTCTGCAAGTTGCAGTGCAACTTCAGCTGTCGCAATGTCTAGAAGAGCCATACCAGTCGCATCAAATATGGTTATCTGATCATCTTTTGTTCTTCCACCAACTTTATTCAATATCAAATCACCTAACTCACCTATTATATTCTCTTCACCAATTAAGCCCTCTTTAAATGGTATTTCTATTTCACCAACTTCCTTGCAATGTTTCATGTCGTCTACAAATATTACTGCTGATGGCAGGATATCTGATTCTAATTCTTGTTTTCCTTCCATGTCTGCACCTATACAGGAAATATGAGTGCCTTTTTGAATCCAATCTTTTTTTATGACTGGTTTTCTTGACGGAGTTACGGTTATGATAATATCACTCTCTTTAACTGCAACTTCTAAATTTTCTGCCGCTTTAAAAATAATATTCTTTGCAGCAATATCAAATTCATCTTGAAGCCTCTTTTGAATACTGTTTACAAAATGTTCTGCTGTAGATAGATTCAATGCTGCTACCTGTACTTTTTTAATATTTGGCAGTATTGTTAAAGATGCAGCAATTTGAAAAGCTGACTGATTTCCTGCACCTACGATCAGTAGATTCTCTGAATCCTTCCTCGCCAAATATTTTGCTCCTAGTGCCCCTGCTGCTCCCGTTCTAAGCCCTGTTATATAAACAGCATCTGCAATCCCAATAGGTATACCTGTATCTGCATTAAATACGGCAATCATTCCAAATAAAGTTGGAAGGTTCTTTTCTGCATTTGCACCAAACCATGTTACAGTTTTATGACCAAAAATTTGCTTTCCTTTTAAATATCCTGACTTAATGTCTAAATCTGCTTTACCTGGGTCAAAATCGTAAAATACTGTAGGCCATACATCCGCCATCCCTTCGCTTTTTAATTTATACACAGATTCAACTACGTCAATTACTTGATTCATTTTTAATGTCTTTGATACATCCTCTTTGCTTAACACTTTAATTTCAACCATATTATTGACCTCCTTAAATTATTGAATAATCAATAATCTATTTAAATGATTATCCCTGAAGAACGACAAAACACCGACTCTCATCCCTCCTATAAATATAGGCCCTAACGGAATGAGAACCAGTGCTTCTAATCATCCTTGCCCGGGGGCAAGAACAAGCATCATATTATTAATATGACTTAATTGTATCATAGTAAATTCCAAAATTCAATAGAATCTATGGAAACTTGTGATTCTAACGTTATTTCTTGGTCTTAATTGCCGCCTGAATTGCAGCACACCATGTTATTTATACCACTGCTATAGAGAGCAATCATTTTTTGTTATACATCTAAGTTTATGTGTATACGTCTCCAATTAAATCGAAGGACGTTGTCAATTACTGGTGATGACGTATCGATGCCTGGGCAGCTGCAAGCTTTGCAATAGGTACTCTAAATGGTGAGCAAGATACATAATTCAGCCCTATCATGTGGCAGAATTCAACAGATGATGGTTCTCCTCCATGCTCTCCGCATATTCCAAGCTTTATATCTGGTCTTGCAGCTCTACCTAATTCTGCTGACATTCTAATAAGCTGCCCAACTGCTTTTCTATCCAATACCTGAAAGGGATCGTTTTCCCATATTTTCTTTTGTTTATAGTCTTTCAAAAATTTAAATGCATCATCTCTTGAAATTCCATATGTCATTTGTGTTAAATCATTGGTACCAAAGGAAAAGAATTCGGCCTCTTTAGCAATCTCATCTGCTGTCAATGCGGCTCTAGGTATCTCTATCATGGTACCATATAGATACTCAATCTCTACTCCTGTATCCATAATCACTTCATCTACTGTCTTTTTTACTATTTGTTTAATATAGATTAGCTCTTTCACATCTCCAATAAGTGGAATCATGATTTCTGGCTGTACATTTACTCTACTATTTTTCTTCACATGGGCAGCTGCTTCAATGATAGCCCTTACCTGCATGACAGCTATTTCGGGATATGTTATTGCAAGCCTACAGCCTCGATGTCCTAGCATTGGGTTTAATTCCTTAAGCTGTACAATCCTTGATTTAAGAATAGCAAAAGAGATATTCATATCTTTAGATAATTGTTCAATATCCTCATCTTCTGTAGGTAAAAACTCGTGAAGTGGAGGGTCAAGAAGCCTAATGGTCACCGGTCGCTCACCCATAGCCTCAAAGATTCCAATAAAGTCTTCTCTTTGCATAGGAAGCAGCTTATCTATTGCTTTGGTTCTTTCTTCCAAGGTCT
>JAUQXG010000247.1 GCA_030834765.1 Lutispora sp. | reverse complement strand
ATAGCTTACAGTTCTATAAATACCTTTGCATATGCTGGCATCAGAAACTAGGATATTTCTTTTTCACTTTCGCAGTTTTTTGATCGGCTGACTTAGCATAATAGCACAAATGCTGCTAAAGTTTGAAAGCCGACCCTCGGCTATATCGATTTAGGGTATTTTGATATCAAACTCTTTTTCCACATCTCTATGAAGATATACTACTGCTATAAATCAAAATAATAACTAATACATTATTAAAATTTCTGCGAGAAGCGATAGTATCTAAATAGAATACTTCAGAATTCCCATTACATAAGCCACAGTAAATATTACAGGAATTTTATATGCATTCACCCAAAAAATTTTATTCCATATCTCGTGGTTTCAATTTATATATTATTCTTTTACCTAAAACATCACTTATCATATCTATCACCTAATTTAAATTTAACAGAAATAATTAGAAAATCTATAGATATAGTACAAGAGGTAGTTTTTTAAGGACAAGAGGTATCACTATATAAAAAAGAAACCTTTATATGCCATATTGTAAAATATAAAGGTTTCTTTTTTATCTTTTTATTATCAGTTCTTGTGTATAATATTTTTCTTCTATTATTGTATTATTTAACATATGGTTATACTTTTTCAATATACTCTTTACTGTTTTCAACCCAATTCCATTACCCTTTTTATCTTTTTCTTTGTCATAGGAGTTTCTGATAATTATTTCATAGCAATTATGGTCTTCAAAAATACAGATCTCCACATTTTTCTTTTCTGTAAGTTCCGCCGCTTCTATTGAATTATCAAGAAACACTCCCAATACTTCACACATATCAGATATATTAGCTCTTACACCTTTCAAATCTGTGGTTATCTCCAAGCTCAAGTTCAATGACTTTGATTCTATCTTTCCTAGTTTTGATGATAAAAGACTCTTAATGCCCGGATGTACTATCTTATATAAAGATGAAATACTGCTTTTATTGATGCTATTTTGTCTTTCAATAACACCACTAAAATGCTCTTTTAGTCCTTCCATATCGTTTGCCTCAATAAAGCCTTCTGCTGCTTGAATTATATTATGGGTATTATGCCTAACCCTTCTATATTCATCAATAAGCTCGTCTGCCATATCTTTATATATCCTTAGCTGCTTGTTTTCCTGCTCATTTATTGCTAAATTGCTATATACTCTATGGACTGACATAGTAAGTATAAAATAAGTTGAAGTTATGAATATATTCATGAGTATGAATCGATTATCTATCATCTCAATATATTTGCTGTAAATCAATATATTAGCAGCCGTAACGATGAAGGTCATCAGTGCAAACAATATATAGGCTGTATTTTTATTGATTCTATCTGTCATCCTTTTTCTATCCCATATGGCTTTAAGGAGTATTATTTCAACATAGGTCAAGGATGCTATCATTAAATTAACCAGTGTCATATAAATAATATTATTGTGGAGGATTCCTAAAGAATATTTCAGGAGCTTAATCATTATTAAGGAAATTATAGAATCATTTATCAAAACAATTGTATAGATGAAAATTGTATAATAAAAAGATCTCCACATATTCTTTATTAAGATATAATATGTAGCCAATATAATTACAAGGAAATTAGATAATATTTTAAACACAGAAATAACATGAATATAATATTCATAGCTTCTTACGAAAGCCACTAATAAAGAAACACATGTGATATAGCAAATCGCTTTACTCTTGTTAAATTTCAAATCTGACAATTTAACTATTGATATATATAATAGAACAGACATTATCAAACACATAAAAAAGTTAACTATTAATAGCATTTATTATCTCCTTTCTATAATTTCTAGAAAGAGGGCAACGATAGCCGTTTGACATTGTAATATCAGATTTCTCAACTGATTCGATCTTCTTCATATTTACTAGATAGGACTTATGAGATACAACAAATCTGTCAATCTTCATACTAAATAGCTTGTCCTTGATTTCTTTCATAGTGGAGAAAAAACTTATCTGTCCCTTCTCTGTATGAATAATTATTTTGTTCTTTATAACTTCGAAATATATGATATCCCTAATATCTATCATATGCTGTTGACAACCAGACTTTATGTTAAGGATATTATTCTCTTGATTGTTAATCTTTTGCATATTTTTTTTGTTTATTTCAGATTCAAGGATAGTCTGTAGACAATTTCTTATATCTTGTTGATTTAATGGCTTTACAATATAATCCATCACATGGAGCTTATATTTGTATGTCATAATAGCAAATTCCTCATGAGATGTGATAAATATAATATAAGAATCATCATCCTTCTCTCTGATTAATCTTGCCATGTCAATACCATTTATGAGAGCGCTTAATTCAATATCCAATAAATAGACCGATGGTTCTTCATTGGATTCTATATAATCCAACACACTGTTAGGCTTTGTTTCAGCAAGCACTATTTTTCCTAGGTTTAATTCTTGTAGTATTGGTTCAACTGCATCTTTTATGCTTTGGGCATGGGTATCATCACATATGATAAAATTAAGCAATGTCTAACCCCCTTACTCAGTTTTTGCAGGTTAAGTGATAGGGCCATTTAATAACATTATACCAAAATTAGGAATTTTACTCAACACTTACAAGTTAATACATAAAAATAAGAGCCATCTCTATAGAAAATTAATTCTATAAGAAAATGTCTCTTACAGCAATTCAAAGCATTAGCTTAATTCTATTGAGCTGATGATGTCACCGACTCTTGGGTCATAATCAAATGGTGAAGCCTTTTCCAGTAATTCAATTTTTCTATATGGTATTTCTTCATATATATTCAAATGGAGAAATGCAAGCCATAAATAAGCATAAACATTACAATGCTATTATTAAGCACATGAACAAGGATACAACTGAATATTGAACCGGTATTGAGATATAATAAGCCCAATATTATCCCCATAACAAAAGCATTTATTCCTTGTACTATATTCAAATGGAAGACTGCGAATAACGCAGATGATGCAAATAATGCAATTACTGTTCCGTAGCGATTCCGTAGTCCACCCAATATATATCCTCTCCCCAACAATTCTTCACCGATGGGTCCTAGTAGACACACATAAAGCAAAGCAGACAATGACATTGGAACCTGAAAACCAGCTTGGTAAACATCATAACTCGATTTGAATACCTTTTGAAGAATTAATAGGTTCATGCAATAATTAATAGAATAACCTAAGACAGCACAACCCAAAGCCAACAGAATACTTTTTATCGTAATATTTTCAAGTATGCCAAAAGAGAAGGATGATGTTTTTTTCAGTGCAAAGAAGAATGCGCTCCCGAAAATAAGGAAGACTATGATACTTGCCCAACCAGCCATGTTGTTTGCAGCCTCGTCTGCAACTGACCTAGCAGAACTTCCTCCATATCCAGAAATCGACCA
>JAUQXG010000020.1 GCA_030834765.1 Lutispora sp. | reverse complement strand
ATTATGTAGACTATATATTATTCTTGGGATAACGGATTTGATTTTATAGCTTCTCTTAAACGTTCATCATCAACATGGGTGTATATTTGCGTTGTAGAGATATTCTCATGTCCTAATATTTGTTGTAATGCTCTAATATCAACATTTCCATACTTATACATTAAAGTTGCGGCAGTATGTCTTAATTTATGGGTTGAGAATTTATTTGAATCCAGTCCTGCACTTTCGATATATTTTTTTACAATATACTGAACCGTTCTCTTGCTGATCCGCTTCTTTCTTTCGCTCAAGAACAAAGCACTTTTATCTATAACACCATCAGTTTGTCTATCTTTTCTATAATGGTCGATTGCACTTGTGCAAGCTTTATTTAAATAAATAGTCCTTTCTTTATTCCCTTTACCAATAACAGTTAGCGTGTCTTCTGATATTTTATCTATATCAATTCCAGTTAATTCTGATAGACGAAGTCCACAATTTAAAAATAATGTTATGATTGCAAAATCTCTTGCCGCATTTTCTCCATCGATGCTTGTTAGTAACTTCTTGCTTTCATCCAAAGTCAAGTGAACAGGGTGCCTGCTGTTAATTTTTGGAGTTTCTAATTCTTCAGCAGGGTTTTGATCTATTGTTTTAACTTTGGTGTGTAAATATTTAAAATAAGATCTCAAGCATGCAACTTTTCGTGCTCTGGCATAATTTTTATTATGACGATAATTAGATACATAGGATAGAAATGCATACAAGTCAACTAAATTAATGGTTTTAATAAAATTGTCATCAATATCATGAATCAAAATGTTATCCATGTCATAATTTGAGTCAAGCAATGTATTATTTTTCCTATTTTTCATAAACTTGAAGAAAACTTCTAAGTCATAAGAATAGGCTTGAATTGTATTTTTAGATTTTCCTTTGATGGTTCCCATATAATTTAAAAAATCAATAACAGATCTAGGTAATTTATTCAAAACTATCACTTCCCTATCGTTTTTTGCTTACATTGCGCGAAATAAACATTTCGTGCAATTATAAATTCGACATTTATTAGGAATTTCCTTTATTTTTTATATTTATTTTAATAATTAGATCATTTATTTATATAAACATTCAATTACTCAGTGTTAAACAAAAATACATATTGACTTTACTCCATATTTTTTATATAATAAATATTGTGCTCAGGGGTATAGCTCAACTGGTAGAGTAGCGGTCTCCAAAACCGTTGGTTGAGGGTTCAAGTCCTTCTGCCCCTGCCAATAAATAAAAATCTATGACTCATTAATAGAAATTAATTTTTTATTAATGAGTTTTTGTTTTATTTTCATTTATTTATCTCTATTGCTTGATTAGAATCATATATTTGCTTTTTAAGCATTTATTTTTGTCTAGGAATGTATTTGTATTGCTTAATGCTTTTTAGTTGCTTACAAATGATTTAAACACGTCATTTTTTTTGTAAACTCCATAAAAACCTAAATATATGTCGTTTCCAACAACTATGTTTATCATGAGCTCATGCACAGTTAGATCCATGGAATAAAACTATAGAATTTTTTAAAAAGGAATGAGCGAATTAACAAAAGGATAAAAAACGGATAAAAACTTTAGTTTTTATCTGCTTTTTATCCTAGAGTGTTTTTTGTTACAAATATTCGCAGTACCCCTATATTAAATATTAAATTAAACTTTTAGTTCTACTTTGATATTTAATATTTCCATATTCTCTCTCAGTATTGAATAGATATGGTTTTCAAGAAATTCATCAACTTGTTGTTCTGCTCTTCCTATAAAATTCTTCGCATTGATTACTCCTTGAATTTGGTTAATATCAAGTTTAAACTCTTCATCATTGCAAATAAGCTCTAATAAATTATTATCAAGCCCTTCTTCCTTAACTCTTTTTGCTGCTTCTAATGAATACTTTCTAATTTTCTCATGCAGCTCTTGTCTATCTCCTCCGTTTTTTACAGCTTGCATAATAATATTCTCAGTAGCCATAAATGGCAACTCCTGTTCAATATGTTTATTTATCATTTTATCATATACCACCAGCCCTGAAGTTACATTGGTCATAATATCCAGGATTGAATCGATAGCAAGAAAAGCTTGGGGTATAGATATTCTTTTATTTGCAGAGTCATCAAGGGTTCTTTCAAGCCATTGTGATGCTGCTGTCATTGCTGGGTTTAACGAATTGATAATTACATATCTCGCTAAAGCAGCTATTCGCTCACATCTCATAGGATTTCTTTTATAGGCCATAGCAGAAGATCCAATTTGATTCTTTTCAAAGGGTTCTTCTATTTCCTTAAGGCTTTGAAGTAATCTTATATCATTACTAAATTTATGTGCAGACTCTGCAATTTGCTGAAGAACATTCATAACTTGACTGTCTAACTTTCTAGAATATGTTTGTCCAGAAACTGGAAACACTTGTTCAAATCCCATCTTTTCTGCCACAAGCTTTTCTAACTTCTTAATTTTGTCATGATCACCTTCAAAAAGCTCGAAAAAGCTAGCCTGGGTTCCTGTTGTCCCTTTCACTCCTCTAAGTCTCATACGCTTTAGTTGAAATTCAACATCTTCCAGATCCATTAACAAATCTTGAATCCATAAGCAACTGCGCTTTCCTACTGTAGTAAGCTGAGCGGGTTGAAAATGTGTAAAGCCTAGAGTGGGCATTCCTTTATATCGAAGTGCAAACTTTGAAAGATTATTAATAACATTGATGATTTTATTTCTTATTATTTTTATTCCTTCAGTCATCTGAATTACATCCGTATTATCACCCACAAATGCGCTTGTTGCTCCAAGATGTATGATAGGCTTTGCATTCGGGCATTGTAATCCAAAAGCATGCACATGAGACATAACATCATGCCTTGTCTCCTTTTCTCTCTTTTTAGCTTCATCATAATTAATATCAAATATATGACATTTCATTTCATCTATTTGTTCTGTAGAAATATTCAGACCCAATTCCATTTCACCTTCGGCAAGAGCGATCCATAGCTTTCTCCAAGTTGAAAATTTGTAATCATCTGAGAATATATATAACATTTCTTTGCTAGCATATCTTTCAATTAATGGATTTTGATATTCATTCGTTCCCATTTATAATACCTTCCTATTTTGAATTCTTTTGTAAAAACTCTTCGAGTTTATCTAAACCTACAATAATAGTTTCCATGGATGTTGCATAAGATAATCTCATAAAATTATCAGTACCAAAAGCTGACCCCGGTATTACTGCAATATTACACTTCTCTAATAAGATATACGAAAAGTCCATAGAGGTTTGTATTTCTGTATCGCACATTTTCTTTCCAATATATTCACTAATATCTACATATACATAAAATGCGCCTTCTGGTTTTATACAATGAAGCCCTGGCATTGAATTTAATCTTTCATACATATAATTTCTTCTTTTCTCAAACTCCTTGACCATATTTAAAACATCATCTTGAGGGCCATTTAATGCAACAGTTGATGCATATTGCGTTATTGAAGAAGGATGAGAAACAGCATGGCTTTGTATGCTGGACATTGCTTTAGTAATTTTCTCATTTGCAGCTGAATAACCTAATCTCCAGCCTGTCATAGCATATGCTTTAGACATACCATTAATTATTATAGTAAGTTGCTTTATATCTTCACCTAGCTCTGCTATACTGATATGTTTTCTTCCATCATATATTAGTTTTTCATATATTTCATCTGAAACAACAAGTAAGTTTTTTTCAACTGCAATATCAGCGATATCCTGAAGCTCTTCCTTTGAATAAATTGAACCAGTTGGATTATTAGGCGTATTTAAAAGGATCACCTTTGTTTTTTCTGTAATAGCATCTAAAAGTTCCTCTTTTGTTATTTTAAAATTATTTTCTTTTTTTGTATGGACCAAAACTGGAACACCATCATTCAATTTTATTATTTCTGTATAGCTGACCCAATAAGGTATAGGTACAATTACTTCATCCTGTGGATTAAGTATGGCAGCAAAAGCATTTGATAATGAATGCTTTGCACCACTTGAAACAACAATTTCATTTGGTTTATAGTCGAGATTGTTATCTCTTTTTAATTTACTACAAATTGCATTTCTTAATTCCAGCGTACCTTCGGCAGCAGTATATCTAGTAAATCCCTTATTAATTGCTTCAATAGCCCCTGTATTAATATACTCAGGTGTATCAAAATCTGGTTCTCCTGCTCCAAAACCATACACAGTCCTTCCCTCTTTAATCATTTGATTTAATTTTGCAGTTATTGCTAATGTTATGGAAGGGGTAATATTTGAAGCTTTATTTGATAATTGAATTTCCATTTTGCGACCTCCATTATTATATTATATTTAAAGCTTTTTTAATTTTTTGGACCAATAAATAGTCAACAGACACACTTCCAAGTATTGGCTCATTTTTAATAAACATGCCATGGCAATCAGATCCACCAGTAATAAGAAGCTTTCTTTCCTTTGCAGTTTTAAGCAATTCAGATGTTGTATTCGTATCATGCTTTGTATGATAAACTTCTATTCCTTTTATACCTAGATCAATTATTTCATCAATATATTTCTTTTTAGCTATTAAGCCTGGATGCGCAATCACAGGTACTCCGCCAATAGACTCTATAAGCTCAATGGCCTCACCTACACTAAGCCTATATCTTTCAACATAGGCTGGCCTGTTTCTACCAAGGTACTTATCAAAGGCGGCTTTCATATTTGATACATAACCTTTTTCAACTAAAGCTCGAGCTATATGTGGTCTTCCAATACTTGTAGCATTATTATTAATTTTTAAATTTTCAAAATCAATTTTGACACCCATTGAATTAAGTTTACTAATTATTTTAATCATTCGGCTATATCTACTAGCTCGTATAAATTCTAACTTTTCTGCCAGTTTTTTTGACTCATAATCTATAAAATAGCCTAAAATATGTATTTCTTCATCAATATATTGAGAATTTAATTCGATACCGGGAATGATCTCTATGTTTAAGTTTAAAGATGCAGATATAGCTTCATTTATACCATTTACACTATCATGGTCTGTTATCCCTATAGCTCTTATTCTTTTGATGGCAGCCCATTGAACAACCTCTGTGGGTGTAAGAAGTCCATCTGATGCTGTAGTATGTATGTGCAGGTCAGCTATATCCATATCCTGTACCTCCAATGAAAATTGTTACATTCTATATTATATCACTATTTTGCTTCCAAAAGTCTTATCATATATCAAATTCCAAAAATCTGACCATTTAAAAACGAGAAAATCTATCTAGGTCCTATAATTAATTTTATTGCAGTTCTTTTCTCTCCATCAATCTCAATATCAGTAAAGGCAGGAATACAGACCAAGTCCATACCACTAGGCGCAACAAATCCTCTAGCTATAGCTACTGCTTTAATTGCCTGATTAAGTGCACCTGCTCCAACTGCTTGGATTTCAACACTTTCACTCTCCTTTAAAACCCCTGCTAAGGCTCCTGCTACAGCGTTAGGATTAGATTTTGCTGATACTTTTAATATTTCCAATTGTGCTGCCCTCCCATAATAATTAGTAGTACACCCAAAATATTCTACATACTTTTATGAAATCCTCTTTGCTCTTATTCCTTTTTATGATATTGAATATTTAGGCAGTTTAACTTTGTCGATAAAGCAGTCGCTTCACGTCGATTAATTTATTTTCATCATTAAAATCAAAAATGATTGATCCAAAAATTGCATTTCCTTTTGCTACCTCAAATTTACCTGGGAGCGAAGTGATAAATTTCTGTATTACTATATTCTTATCCATTCCTAAAACAGATTCAAAGGGACCAGTCATTCCAACATCAGTTATATATCCTGTTCCATTTGGCAAAATAATCTCATCTGATGTTTGAACA
>JAUQXG010000246.1 GCA_030834765.1 Lutispora sp. | reverse complement strand
TAATATTAAGAAAAAACGCAGTTACTTCTAAAGAATTAATCATAGAAAAGCTATGGGGATATGATGCCGAAATAGAACATAATCACGTTGAAGTGTATATTTCTTTTTTAAGAAAAAAACTTGTGTTTTTAAATTCAGAAGTATCCATAAATACCATAAGAGGCGTTGGATATGTTTTGGAGGTGAAGGCTGATGTTTAAAAAGCTGAGAAATAGATTTCTCATTCTCAACTTGGTCATCATTTCGGTGACCATGCTCCTTGCTTTTGCATCGATTTATTTTATAACATATAATAATGTCCGTTCAGATATTTTAATGGAGCTAGGCAGAATATCTGACAATGATCGAAGATTAAACGAAAGACCGAATCAGCTTCAGCCTGACTTTGATAAATTTCTTCCTCCCGAGCGCTCTGTATCTTTTGTTATAACAACTGATGGTCAATTGAATACAAAGACAGTATACTCCGTGCTTAATATAGATGAGGAGTTCTATGAATCAGCCAAAAGCTCTGCATTATCAAAAAACTCAAATACAGGAGATTTTAAGCTTGATGGAAACTATTGGACATTCATGATAAAACCCTATTTAGGAGGATACAAAATCATATTTTTAGATATCACCCCAAGGCAAGGTATCCTTACTAGCTTGATTTACACCTTTTTCATTGTTGGATCTATCATGCTGGTTTTCATTTTCTTTATTAGCAGATTCTTCGCCAATAGAGCCATAAAGCCTGTAGAAGAATCCTTTGATAAGCAAAAACAATTTATTGCTGATGCATCCCATGAACTGAAAACACCTCTTGCTGTTATAAATACCAATGTGGATGTTTTATTATCAAATAGTGAAGGTACTATTCACGAGCAGTCAAAATGGCTTTATTATATTAAATCTGAAGTTGAAAGAATGTCCAATTTAACAAAGGATCTTTTATACTTGACCCAATTGGATCATTCAGATATTAAAATGATCTATACCGATTTTGATTTAAGCGAAGCTGTGGAAAATGTGATCTTAACCATGGAAGCTGTAATCTTCGAGAATAATATTTCCTTTGATAATGCCATTGAACCTGGCCTGATGATCCATGGTAATTGTCAGCAGGTTCAGCAAGTCATTATGATTCTATTAGATAATGCAATTAAGTATACAAATGTAAAAGGAAGTATTTGTATTGACTTGAAAAAACATTATGCCAATGCTGCTATATCCCTAACCAATACTGGAGCAGGAATCTCCCAAGAGCATATTGGCAAAATATTTGATAGATTCTATAGAGCGGATAAGTCCCGAACCAGGGAAAGTGGAGGTTATGGCCTCGGATTATCCATAGCAAAAACAATTGTTGAACAGCATGGCGGACAAATTTCTGTTAAAAGTATTATAAATGCAAGCACTACTTTTCGTGTTGAACTTCCATTAATCAGCAAATAGATATTTTTTATATATATTTTTGGTAAAACATACCATCACTTTTCCCTTTTTTTTTCAATAAATTTAAGGTTTATTTAAGGGTTTTGCTTTAAAATAAATTTATAGAGGTCAACAGCAAAAATACACTGATATTTTTGGCAAAACGAACTGAGGAATTATTCTGTGGATATGCTAGATTAGCTATGTAAAATTCCTTGAGAACGATGGGAATGTCAGATAAATATGCTTTTAAAAGCCAGTAAAAAAGTGTATCCTATATATAAGGAGGATATAAATGCTTTATGCTTTTAAGAAACAGATGCTGAGATATTAAGAAATCCTTGTCCAAACACCATGCACTTGTTACAATAGTATTAGTTTTGAACTATTTGCTATTATATATTTTAAATGATCAAATGGGCCTGCCACTAATTTCACAACGTTGATTATAGAAACAATGATATTTTTTCCCACTAGTTTCAACACAAATTTGTGTTGAGCAGCTAAATAATACTTACTATAGAAAGGAAGATTTTATGAATAAAAAGAACATCATAACTATCGCATTGGCTGCCGTATTCGTCGTAGTCCTAATTGGAACTCTTTATCTTAATTCTAGCAAAGGCAATGCAAAAGAGGAAGTAGTTGCTAGTATAAATGGCGTGAACATTACCAAGGATCAATTATATGATGCTTTAGTCAAAGAAAGTGGACAGCAAACATTAGAAGCATTAATTTCAGATAAAATTATAGAACTAGAGCTTCAAAAACAAAATATAACAGTTTCTGAAGAAGAAACTCAAGCCGAAATTCAAAAAACTATCACTCAGTTTGGGGGACAAGAAGCCTTTGATCAAGCACTACAATCCTATGGATATTCATTAGATGATATAAAAAAGGATATCCAGCTGAATTTGAAGGTAAAGAAAATGCTGGAGCCTCAAATTACAATTACAGATGAAGAAATGAAAGCTTACTTTGAAGAAAATAAAGCTGCTTTTAATAAAGAAGACGGAACGCCTTCAACCTATGAAGAGAGCAAAGACATTGTAAAAGAAACCCTATCCAATGAAAAATTACAAGCAGCATATGGCACTTGGTACGATGCGAAATACAATGAATATAAAGTAGAAAACTTCTTAGCAAAATAATTTTAAATATAAATATAGCAAGGGACGTATAAGCTTATACGTCCCTTGTATTTATAAATTGACTACAGTTTTCCACCTTCAATTACAAGATTATCAGGGCTAACTGAATCACCATATACAGGCTTTAGTGTTTCTTCATAAGCCTTGGTTATAAAATTCTCTTTACCGATTGTTTCAAGCTCCTTATTAATCCAGTCTAAAAGCTCCTTATTTCCTTTCTTAACAGCTGGTGCTATGGTATCCAGGCTTCCTAATGACGGTACACCCACAGAAAATCCAGGATTCCCTTTGGCCCATGCAAGTACCTCTGTATTATCATGAGCTAAGGCAGCACCACGATTATCTTTTAATGCCTCAAAGGCTTCTGTATTTTGATCATATTTTAAAAGCTCTATATCAGGATGGTTTTTTGTAAAATAATCCTGAGCCGTTGTGCCCTTATTCACAATAAGTTTTTTTCCCTTCAGTTGGTCAACAGAGGTGATCTTTGCATTATCTGATGATACTAAACCAAGAGAAACCTTCATATAAGGATTTGCGAAATCAACTTTTTCCTTTCGCTCCTCCGTGACAGTGAAGTTAGCCATGATGATATCAACCTTATTTGACTCTAAGAATGCAACCCGATTTGCCGCTTCAACCAATACAAACTCGACCTTTGCTTCATCCCCTAAAAGATCCTTTGCAAACCGCTTCGCAATGACTACATCAAAGCCTTGATTTTTTCCATTGGAATCTACATAGCCAAATGGTGGCTTATCACTGAACACCCCAATTTTAATTGTACCGCGTTTCTTGATTTCTTCTAAAGATCCTGGTGCTGCTGATGATGTTTCTGTGGCCGGTTTGCTGCAGCCTGCAAAACCTCCTATTATGATAATTCCTACAATCAAGAGTATTAAAAGTTTTTTGATATTTTTCATTTCCTATCATCCCTTTCTCTTCATATTTTAATATTGAAATATATTCAAAAATTGCTTTGCTCGCTCTGTCTTTGGATCTGTAAAAAACTCCTGTGGCTCAGCTATTTCGCATATATTACCTGCATCTAAAAAAACGATTCTGTCTGCAACTGCCTGGGCAAATGCCATTTCATGTGTCACGATTATCATTGTCATTCCTTGTTTCGCAAGACCTAATATCACCTCCAAAACCTCTCGAACCATCTCTGGATCAAGAGATGCTGTCACTTCATCAAACAGCATAATTTCTGGATTCATACACAGCGCTCTGACAATAGCGATTCGCTGTTTCTGACCTCCCGACAATTGCCTTGGATAAGCATCTATCCTATCAAGGAGTCCCACTCTATCAAGAAGCTCCTTGGCTTGCATCAACACTTGATTCTTGTCTCTTTTTTGCACCTTTATAGGTCCTAAAAGTATATTCTCTATAACAGTCATATTTGGAAAAAGATCATAGTTTTGAAATACCATGCCTATATGCTGGCGAATCTTCTGCCAGTCAACATCTTTCCCAGAAAGACTTTTGCCCCTTAGCTTTATTTCACCACCTTGAATCGGTTCAAGTCCATTGAGACATCTAAGCAAGGTACTTTTCCCACAACCCGATGGGCCTAAAACTACAATAACCTCACCTTTATTTATTTGAAGCTGTATATCATTAAGTACCATTTTCTTATCATACTCTTTATACAAGTCCTTAATTTCCAATAATGGCTGCTTCTCTTCACTGCTCATCCTAATCACCTCTAATTGCTCCATTTTGCTTCCAGCCTTTTAGACAATACTGACAGGGGATAGCAAATGATGAAGTATAAAATAAATAATAATCCATAAATCCAAAGGGATGCCGTCTGTACCTGAAAACGAGACACTTCTATAATCTGCTGACCAACCTTCACAACCTCCACCACACCTATCAACACAACAAGAGATGTGGTTTTAACCATTCTGGTTGCCAAGTTTATGGCTCCTGGAAGCATTCGCCTTACAGCCTGTGGTATAAGCACATACCTATAAAGCTTCCAAAATCCTAGTCCTAATGCTCTACCTGACTCTATCTGATGCCTTGGCAAGGATTCCAATGCCCCCCTTACAATATCACCCATTTCAGCGGTGCCCCAAAGACTAAAGACAATCATGGCAACCAGTTCACCTTCTAAATGAATATTAAGAGCGCTGGTGATTCCAAAATACACAATATATAGCCAGACAAGAATTGGTATAATTCTAAAGATTTCAAGATATAAGCGGCAGATACCCTTTATCCACTTTGATTTTGAGGTCATCAAAAGTCCAAAGCCTATGCCTGCAATAGAACCTATAGCAATGGAAATAAAAGCAATCCTGGCTGTTACCAATAATCCACCCATCAAACGCATTAGATTCTGTGAAGTAAAAACCATGCTAATTACCGAACTCTGCATATCTAACCTTCCTTTCTAACCATGTCAGTAAGAATGACATAGGCAAAAGTATAATAAGGTATGCGATTACCAGCATCAATAATGACTCAAAGGTCTGATAATACATTCCTATTAAGTCCTTTGTAACATTCATTAAATCTAATATTGCAATGGCTCCAACAATGGAGGTTTCTTTCAATAGAAATATGCAATTTGCTCCTATAGATGAAATGCTAAAGGAAAATGCCTGAGGAAGAATAACATACCTAGCAAGCTGAATTTTGGAAAGTCCCAGGCTTAAGCCTGATTCTATTTGCGACTTACTCACTGCTTCTATTCCACCTCTAAAGGCTTCAGACATATAGCTTCCCCCTAAAAATGACAGCCCGATGATTGCACAGGTATTTTCACTCAAGGTCAAACCAAGCTTCGTAAGTCCAAAATATAAAAAATATAATTGTATAAGCAGCGGTGTATTCCGTGAAAGCTCGATGTAAGCTCCCACTATACTTCTTAATATCCTTATCTTAAAATACTGTATTACACTGCAAATCAATCCAATGACCAATGATATCAATATCCCCCAAAACGCAAGTTTTAAGGTCAGCCATGCTGCCTTCTCATATAGGGGTATGCTATTTATTATAAAATCCCAATTTATGCTCATGGTCTTTTCCCTTCTTATGATATTTATAGGATGATCAACAAATTATATTCTTATAATTCCTATCTGATTACTATGTTTAAAAATATTATATAAGCAAATTAGAAAATTGTCAAATGAAATATTAGATTTGCAAAATATTCTCCATGATTTTATAGCTATACAAATCAAAAAATTGATGTAATGATATAATAGTTGTATGAAGAACTCATAAAATGAAGTCATTTAGAAAAAGGGATGCAAATTTCTATCTGATGCCTTGGCATGCTTGTAAGCAATATATTAGAGTAGATAAACGACAAGAGAGGTATGAAATGAAAACTAAGATAAGCATCAATAAAAACATAGTATTTATAGGATTACCTGGTTGCGGTAAAACTGCAATAGGAAAGGAAGTTTCTAAAAGGCTTTCTCTTCCATTCTGTGATATAGACACATACATTGAAAAAGAAGAAGGAAAGCTGATCAAAGAAATTTTTCTACAGGGAGAAGACTATTTCAGAAGGCTCGAAAGCCAAGCTATCGAAGAAATCAGTAAAAACTATCCCTCCATCATATCAACTGGTGGCGGCAGCATTAAAATTCACTCCAACATGGAAGCACTACAAAAAAACGCTGTAATCATCTTTATAAACAGGCCTGTAGAGCATATCATTCAAGATGTTGACATATCTGCTCGACCTCTTCTGGCAGAAGGCTCAGCAAAGCTTTATGAGCTTTATATAGAAAGATATCCCCTATATAAAAAGTATTGTGATATAGAAGTTTTTAATGATACAGATTTTAATGAAGTTGTAGATAAAGTAATGCAATTTATCTTTGCTAGGTTTTAAATCAATATTAAAAAAGGTAGAATGACATCTAATGAACAATAGAGATTTACATGGAGTGGTTAATATGATAGATGTAAAAAGTATTATACTGGGTGAAATAAAAGAAACAATAGAAAAGATTTTTTCAATAAGAGTTACTGGGTATGCGGAAATTAATAAAGGATTGTTAAATTTAAAGTGGAAGTTCATAACAAGTAATGGAATACTTTTTATTAAGCAGTATAACTCGGAGAGAAACCCAAGTTCAAAGGAACAACGTTTAAACACAGCTCTCTCATTTCAAATGAAATTAAGCGAAAAAGATATAAGGTGTCCGCATATTTTAACCTTTAAAGGGGATGCAATATTAAGTACAAATCAAAATATACGATTTATTGTAACCGAATACTGTAATGGAAGCCTTATTCATGCTGGAAAAATTAATTGTAACCAATCCTATGATTTAGGTGTTGAACTTGCAAAAGTACATAGCATAATCAATAACCAATTTGATGAAAAAGCAATTCCTACATGGGTTGTACCATCCAAAGCGCAATTGATAGCTGAATGGAATGAGAATTGGCTATTCACTAACGAAAGAAATACAGAAGATATGAACTATTTTCTTAAGCTTCAAAGAGAAATATTTGAAAACATAGATATAAATATTTTTAAAGGGTGCAAACAGGGCTGGGCCCATTCAGATTTATGGTGTGATAATGTATTGTTTTATCCTGATTCCCTTTCAGCAATTTTAGACTTTGATAGATTACAATATATATATCCCGAGTTGGATATAGCAAGAGCAATACTTTCCTTTGCATTAGATAATAACTGTTTAAGGATGAATGCAGTAAAGGCTTTTCTAGATGGTTACAATCAGATCGGAAATATTTCTGCCGATGATATCATTCGTTCATTGAAACTATTATATTGTTTAGAGAGCTTTTGGTGGCTCAGAAGTGATAGTTTTAATAGAGAAGGTCCTCCCAAAAGATTTGCAGACGAAATGGTGTGGTTATCCGTCAACTGGTTAAATTTAGAAAGCATATTGAGAGAACGAAGAGCCGATAGCGGTTGCCTTTAGTTCGGAATCTTCTTTTACGGAGCATTATAGGCGGACAATCCCATCTATAATTTTCTTAGGCTATTTTTTAACCCTATATTAAAACATAGCCTTATGAAAAAGCATCATGAAATATTATGCAGCAGCTGTAATATTTCATATAGGCTTTCCGCAGCTATCTGACCTGGTGCTGAAGCCCTCTTTGCAGAGGCAAAGGTCAATGCAGATCCGAATACTTCACCTGTCAAGCGGCTGATAACGCCCACAGATGACATAGAAACTGTAATAATAGGCCTATTGGCATATCTTTCTGACATAATCACTGTGGCTTCCAACAATTCTAAAACATCCAATTTGCATCTAGGCATCACTGCAATTTTTAAAATATCTGCACCTAAGTCCTGCATTTTTCTTAGACGATGTACCATATCATCCCTAGACGGTGTCTTGACAAAATCATGATAGGAAGCAATCACTTTTACTCCAATAGAATGCACACTCTCAATGATATCTTTTACAATCTCATCCCCTGCGAAAGCTTCAATATCAATTAGATCAACCAGCCCCGTCGCTGCCGCCGCTTTATTTAATGCAGCATATGCTTCCATATCTATTGCTTTTTCTCCACCTTCTTTAGCTGTACGAAAAGTAAATA
>JAUQXG010000245.1 GCA_030834765.1 Lutispora sp. | reverse complement strand
GATTCGTAGTATCTTTTTTATAGGTGGTTCTATTTTTACTTCTTCAGAAATTATTAAATCATTCATTTATATCATCTCATTTATTGATAGCGTGCAGGAAAACTGCCAAATTATAATAGCTGAGTGAGCTGGAGCATAGTTCTCTGACTCATTCAGTTAACTATAAGTAGATTTTAACATTAAATTATTACCTTGTACAAGGAGAAATTTGGATAAGGTATAATAAAAGTATGAATCCTCTTTTAGCAAAAATATCGTAAAAGCTGTGTAAAATGTTTTTAGTGTGATAAAAAATGTAAATAATGTTTAAAATATAGGAAAGCAAAGAAGGATTTTGAGAGCCGTTATAGAATGTGAATAATAATGGTTAATATATGTAATAATATTCGTATTTTAGGGGGATTATATTTTAATGATCAGACTGAAGAGAAGTGAAAGAGTAGCAGCACTTTTAAAGATATTGAGTGATAATCCCAATCAGATTTTCACGTTAAATTATTTTAGTGAGCTTTTTGGAGCCGCTAAATCAACAATAAGTGAGGATGTTGGGACGGCCAAGGGAGTAGTGGAGCAGATGAGCTTAGGGTCTATAGAAACAATACCTGGTGCTTCCGGAGGTGTAAAATATAAGCCACTGGCAAGCAATGAGAAAAGTATTGAATTTTTAAAAATGCTTTGCGAAGAATTAAATGATTATACTAGATTAATACCAGGTAAGTTTTTGTATATGGCAGACATCATTTGTGATCCTACAGTTGCTGCAAGGGTTGGGGAGATTTTTGCTACGAAGTTTATGGATAAAAAAGCAAACTATGTGGTAACCATAGAGACAAAAGGAATAACAGTGGCATTGATGACCGCAAGGGCATTAAATATACCACTGGTTATCGTAAGAAGAGACAGTAAAGTTACAGAAGGTTCTACCATCAGCATAAACTATGTGTCAGGGTCATCCCATAGAATCCAGACAATGTCTATATCTAAGCGCTCGCTGCCTCCAGGCTCCAAGGTTTTAATAATAGACGATTTCATGAAAGCCGGGGGAACTGCAAAAGGGCTTCTTGATTTAATGGCAGAGTTTAATAGTGAAGTAGTAGGAATAGGTGTCTTGATATCCACTGATGAGCCAGAAGAAAAAATGGTAGGTGATTATTATTCACTATTGAAGTTAAAACAAGTAGATGAGCTATCAAAACAAATAATTATTGTACCTTCTATATGAATTTTCAGAAAGTTTCCCCAAAAAGAAGGAAATCTATATTTAATGGCGAAATACTATACAAATTTAGTGTTAGTGGCAATAAGCTATGACGGGAAGGTGGTGAACTAGAATGGAAATAACAGACGTAAGAGTAAGAAAGGTCAATGCGGAAGGTAAAATGAAGGCTGTTGTATCAGTTACATTTGACAATGAATTTGTTGTTCATGATATCAAAGTTATCGAGGGACAGGAAGGCTTATTCATTGCTATGCCTAGCAGAAAGACTCCGGATGGAGAGTTTAAGGATATTGCACATCCTATTAACTCAACAACAAGAGAAAAGATTCAAACTTCTATATTGGGTGAGTATGAAAAAGTTAAAGATCAAGAATAATTGAATTCCAAAAGTCCTGTCTGATGCATATTGGATGGGTCTTTTTGCATTTTACTCAGGAGGTAAAAAATGAGTCAGTTACTTCATTTTAAAATATATGATGAAATTTATCGAAGAATTGTTTACTCAAGTATTCCACTACAAAAGGATATGGATATGGATTTTATCAATGAGAGAATAGGTGGGCAAATTTTTATAGAAAAGCTTCAGAAAATGATTCAGCATAAGGATTATAGCTGCAGGAACGTTTATCTCCTGTGCAATGATTTTCTTAGTGAGTTGAAGAAAATAGGGACAGTAGAACAAATATTAAAAGTGGTATATGATTTTGCTCTTTGTAAAGCTTTTCCGCACCTTAAAAATCAAAATTATGAGGGTAAAATTCATAATGATTGTATTTTATATCTCACGGTATTAGGTGTAATAGCCGAATTCCAAAAGCAATCAGAAGATGATACTTGGCAAAGCAGATATCCTTTGAATTTCTTGAGTGAAAAAGAAGTAGACTTCTTAGAGAATAAGGATGAATATAAAAGATTTGTAAAAGCATATAAAGAAGATTTCATTTATGAGATGATGA
>JAUQXG010000244.1 GCA_030834765.1 Lutispora sp. | reverse complement strand
TAGCTGACTCTTAGGGAGATCTCTTATATGTCCCATTGTGGCTTCTACCTTATATGATGAGCTGAGAAACTTCTTAATAGTCTTTACTTTTGCAGGTGATTCAACGATAATCAAAGATGTTTTCATATTTTTCACCTCATTTTGAAAATTCAATTCATATTATAACAGGATATATTATTATTAGCAAAAAATCAAACATAATTAAATAATTTATTTTTATTTTAACATTTAAGCAATCAATATCTATAATAACATCCATTTATATGGTATACAAATCCTTTAAGCTCAAGCATAGTGATTTCAGATAAAATATCATTTGCTTTCCTGCTGCTGTGTTCAATGATTTGATCTATGGTCTTTCCATTTTGGTCTATAAGTGACAGTATGTCTGAATTCTCATGCTCTTCGCCTTTTTTATCATGAGTTTTTTCTATTGCCCAAGATAAATTCAAATGGGAAAACTCCTGCAATATATCATCAATACTTTCTACTAATTTTGCTCCATTTTTAATTAGAGCGTTGGTGCCTTTGCTATTATGTGAAAAAATACTTCCAGGTACTGCAAAGACCTCTCTTCCTTGTTCTGCAGCAAAGTCCGCTGTAATAAGTGATCCACTTTTCTCACCTGCTTCTATTACAATGGTACCTAATGATAATCCACTTATTATTCTATTCCTTGCTGGAAAACTAGCTGGCAGTGCTTTGACTCCAATTGGGTACTCAGAAATTATAGCTCCATTTTTTATAATATCATTTGACAAGTCAAGTCCACTTGGCGGATATACATGATTTAATCCGCAAGCAAACACTGCTATGGTTCTACCACCGCTATGAAGTGCACCTCTATGGGCATGTGAGTCTACGCCGAGTGCCATACCACTAACAATTGTGACTCCTAGCTCTGCAAGTTCGCTGGATATCTTTTGAGCAGCCTTCATACCATAATCACTGGCCTTTCTAGATCCAACAATTGCGATTGAATGATTGTCTTTTTTCAGTAGTTCACCCTTTACATAAATGATTGGAGGTGGATCATAAATGTTTTTTAAGTTTTCTGGATAATCATCATCAGATATAGTATAAACCTTTATATTTTTTTCTTGCACTTTATTCAAATATTTATCAATTTTTTTAATATCTCTATTCATTGTAATCTGTTTAACCACATTTAAAGGTATCAATCCACATTTTATTAGTTCCGCTTCTGATGAATTGAATATATTTTCAGGTTCATGAAAATAATCAATCAAAGCAATAAATCTTTTACTGCCGACACCAGGGATGCTGCTCAGCCACATCCAATACTTTTTATCTTCCATTTTAACTCCTCCCTGCAGCTATGCCGCATAAGTTTTCAGATTGTATATTTTCTATCTAAGCTTCTATGCTGTATGGCTTCAGCGATATGCCTTTCCATAATATTTTCACTTTGATCTAAGTCTGCTATAGTTCTAGATACTTTTAATATTCTATTGTAAGCTCTTGCACTTAAATTAAATTTATCAAAAGCTGCCTTTAATAATTCTTTTTCCTTTTTACCAATATTACAATACTTATTAATATGCTTAGGCTTTAATTGGGAATTAAATAAAATACCTTCATTATTATACCTTTCTAATTGGACATCTCTTGCTTTATTTATCCTATCCTTGATTTCGATAGATCCTTCTTGTTCAGATTTACTTGTAATATCATCGAATTTTACCGGTTTTATTTCTATATGTAAATCTATTCTGTCTAGCAGCGGTCCAGATATTTTACCTATATAATTCTTTATTTGACTGCTAGAACAGTTGCATTTTCCACTTTCATCACCGAAGAATCCGCACGGACAAGGATTCGTGCTTGCCACCAGAATAAACTTGCTGGGGTAGGTGATTGTAGCATTTACTCTAGAAATTGTAACACACTCATCTTCTAAAGGTTGTCTTAACACCTCAAGTACATTTTTAGAAAACTCTGTAAGTTCATCTAAAAACAGTATTCCGAAGTGTGCTAGGGATACTTCCCCAGGGTGAGGTATCCTTCCTCCACCCACCAGGGATGCGGCTGACATGGTATGATGCGGCGATCTAAAAGGTCTTTGAGTAACTAAGCTTTGTCTATCTTTAAGAAACCCGGAAATGCTGTATATCTTTGTAACTTCAAGGCATTCTCCAAAAGTCATATTTGGAAGAATTGAAGGCAATCTCCTGGCAAGCATCGTCTTACCCGATCCGGGAGGACCTATCATCAATATGTTATGACCTCCAGCCGCAGCAATTTCTAAAGCCCTCTTTGCCGTCTCCTGGCCTCTAACATCTTTAAAATCATATTCATAATTATATTCATTAGAAAAGCACTTATCTATATCCATATGATATGGCTCAATTACTATGTCCTTATTTAAAAATTCTACCATTTGTTTTAAGCTATTTACACTGTAAACATGAATTCCTTTTACCAACGCGGCTTCATTGGCATTTTCTGCTGAGACAATTACACTTTTAAAGCCTTTTCTTGATAGCTCTACGCACATTGGCAGTACGCCTTTTACACTTTTGATTGTTCCATCAAGGGATAGTTCTCCTATAAAGGCATAATTCTTTATGTCTTGGTTTGTTATATACATGGAGGCGCCGAGAATACCAGCAGCAA
>JAUQXG010000243.1 GCA_030834765.1 Lutispora sp. | reverse complement strand
AGAAAATTTATTGTTCGAATTTGTATCCAATGCCCCACACCACCTTCAAATATTTTGGCTCTTTCGGGTTTATCTCAATTTTTTCCCGTATTCGTCTGATATGAACCGTAACTGTATCCGGATTATAAGCTGGCTCCTGCCATACCTTTTCATATATTTCTTCTATAGAAAATACACGGTTTGGATTTCTCATAAGCAGAAATAAAATTTTGTACTCAATGGGAGTCGTTTTTATGGCTTCACCATCTACTAATACTTCTTTATTTGTATCATTTAATTCAATGCCGCCAATTTTTATCATGTTTTCTTTTTCTTTTATTGTATTGGAATAACTGGTATATCTTCGCAGTGTAGAGTTCACTCTCGCCAATAATTCCAATGGATTAAAGGGCTTTGTGATATAATCGTCTGCTCCAATGTTAAGTCCCAATACTTTATCCATATCCTCCGACTTGGCAGAAAGAAAAATAATAGGAACAGCGCTGTTTTCCCTTATTTTCATAGTGGTTTTGGTGCCATCTAATTTTGGCATCATGATGTCAATCAATATGAGATGGATTTCTTCCTTTGCAAAAATTTCTAATGCTTCTTCTCCATCATAGGCTTTAAAAACATGATAATTTTGATTTCGTAAATAAATCTCTATGGCATCGGTAATCTCTTTCTCATCGTCGACAACAAGAATATTATACATATGCAATCCACTCCTAACTCTATGTATTTATATAGTAGCATAGACTTTCTAAGATTTTCCTATTATAATTCTTACAAGTTTATTAAGAAAAAAAGTTTGCAATTTGTTTTAAAAGCAAATTGCAAACCCCCATTTATATTCTATACTGTCCCAAGTACGGTATCAATAAGAAGCTTTATATACTCTTCTAAATCCTCCTTGCTATTTAAGCCGATGATAGATTGCTCATCAGCAAAGGAGTTTTCCACCAATCTGTTTACAACAGGTCCTAATATTCCAGAAAAAATTTGAAGATATTTGAAGCTTAGTAGTCTTTGGTCCTCTGACTTTATAATGGCTCCTATCATATCCTGCACCATGTTTTGCAATTCTTTATTCAGATATATTTTTTGGATGATAACCGGCTTATAGCTTTTATCTTCTGTTGTTAAGCTTACAATTAACCCTATTAATGCAGGGGACTGGGATATAAAATCCGATAAACTTTTTGTCCATTGAAGAATTTTATCATAGGGTGATAATTCTTCTGAAATCAAAATGCTATATTGGATGTCGTAGAGTAAAGAAGAATAATGGTTTTCTACTTCCTTTAGAAGATTATTCTTATTTCCAAAATGATAATTAATAGAGGCAACATTAGCGCCAGCTTTATCGGTAATCTCTCTTATGGTTACATCACCTTTTGAGCCAACCATATCTATAGCAGACTGAATTATTTTACTTCTTGTATCTAACTTATCATCATTCATCATAAAACCTCTTTCAAAACTTAGCTTTGTACAGCCTTGTCTTCAAATATAATATATACCACAGGTATAACCACTAATGTTAATAATGTGGATATCATCAAGCCACTCATAAGAGCCACTGCCATAGGCACCATCAGACTACTGCCCCCAAATGCCAAAGGAATCAGTCCTATGACGGTTGTGACTGTAGTAAGCATGATTGGTCTAAACCTCTTGCTTACTGCATCTATGCAGGATACTGCTACATTTTTACCTTCTTTTCTTTCTGCATTTATAAAATCCAGAAGTATGATTGCATTGTTTACCACTACTCCTGCAAGACTAACAATTCCCAGCAATGCTGTAAAGGATAAAGGCTGTCTAAACAAAAGCAATCCAAAGATGGAGCCTATGATAGACAAGGGTATAGTGATCAATATAATAAGAGGTTGTAAAAAGGAGCCGAATTGGAATAAAAGGATTAAATATACCAGCAGTATGGCAAATACGGCAGCTGCCCCTAAGTCTCCAAAGTATTGCATTATTTTTTCTCTTTCTCCATCAAAGACTACGGATACAGCTCCAAAGTTTGCTTTTTCTAGCTTCTTTTCAAGGCTTTTTTCTATATCTACTGGATTATACCCAGTTTTCACATCACTATAAACGGTTACCGTCATATTCCTATCATATTTTTTTATGATGGGATATTGGTAATCCAGATTGATTGGCGCTATTGATTTTAATAGAGTTTTATTACCAGTGATTTGAGATTTTATCATCATGTTTTCAAGATCATCCTTTGAGTCAATCACGCTTTTTACTCTTATGTCATATTCTTTGCCATCCTGACGAAGCTTAGAAGGTACTCGACCCATCAATGCTATGTTGATCTCATTTTGAATATCATAGGAAGTCAGCCCATAAAAAGCGCCAAGGTTGGAATCAAATTTCACATCGTATTGATATGTTCTGTCCGTATGGTCATCTTCAATATTCATAGTGCCAGGTATTTCTTTTAATAAAGTTTTTATGGCGGAAGATGCATCTACTAAAGACTCCAGATCCTCTCCCGAAACTCTAAGGACGATAGGCGCCCCTGTAGGTTCCGCTATTTCAAGAAGATTAACTGTTGCACTACCTCCGGTAATCTGTGTGTCCAAAGAGCCTTGAAGATAGTCTGCAAACTGAGAATTGCTTTTAAATCGATTGCCGCTTTTTAGGTCTACTCGAATTAAAATCTGAGCAGAGTCTTTAGAAGGCGTACTGATGGGTATGGCATTATAAAATTTTGGAAGTCCATCCCCAATGGCAGCAGTATAGCTTTTTATTTCCTTTTGCTCTTTCAATATATTAAAAACACGCTGTGTAATATTTTCTGTCTTGGCCAAATCATTATCTTTTTCGCTGGTTATGCTGATATACATCATATCTTTATCGGCATAAGGAAAAAATTGAAGTCCCAATTGAAGGGCAGTAAATATGGATAAACCAAAGAGGGTTACAGCTAATGCTATAGTAATCCTTTTGTTTCTCATACTTCGTCCTAGTAAATCCATGAAGAAGTTTCTAGTTCTAGATTTTTTAACAATCCCTTTGCCTGGCTTGAAAAATATATAAGCCAGTGTAGGAGTGACAAAAAGAGCTATGATATAAGAAGCACTCAAAGATATAATTACTATTAAAGGTAAGCTGGAAACATATTCACCAGCCACTGAATTCAGCATCAACAGAGGTATAAAAGCGGCTACCGTTGTTAAGGTAGAAGTAAATACCGGCAGTGCCACTTCTAAAACACCGCTTACACAGGCATCTAGCTTATCATCGCCTCTATCAATCCTTACCTGTATGGCATCACTGATTACGATTGCATTATCCACCAGCATCCCTAATGCAATGATTAATGCAGTGATAGAAATCTGATGTATTTTAATGTCAAGGAGATTCATAAAAACAAAGGTGGTAAATATGGACAAAGGGATGGCCATGGATACCACAAGAGAATTTTTAAAACCCATTCCTATCAATACCACGATGATTACAAAAAGCATGCCTTCGATTAGATTTAGTATAAAGTTGTTAGTGGATTTGGCTACATCTGTGGGTTGATAAAGTATTTTATCCATGGTTACATCTGAAGGTAAATTGGCTTTTGATCGAGTCAGTGCAGCATCTACCTCTTTGCCTATGAGGACAATATTTTTATCTTTTAGAAAATACCCAGTCAGAAGTACGGAATTCTCACCATTATGTTTTATTTTATAATTTGATTCCTCTAGACCCACATCCACTTGAGCAATATCCTGAAGTCGGACAGATAATCCCGTAGTGGAAGATACATATACGATTGTATTCCTAATATCTTCTATGCTCTCATAGGTTCCGGATACACTGACATTGATGGAACTATTGCCCTCAATGACTCCAGCGGGGATCTCCACATTGGAGGCCTTTATCATATTTACGATATCTTGTAGAGAAAGCTTATATTGATTCAGCTTAGCCGGATCGACCAATACTTTGATTTCTTTTTTTTGGACTCCGTCTACATCGAATTTTGATATACCGTCGATTTGCATTAAATCCTTTTTTAACTCTTCAGCAAAAAATTCTAATTCTTCATAGCTGTAATCCTTTCCAGAAAGGCTTATAATCATGCCTGCCGTATTAGACAGCTCCGTATTCATATCGATTGTGCCAGTTTCCTCAGGAAGCTCCCCCCTCAGATCATCCATCTTTTGCCTTAATGTTCTCCATGCCTTTTCCGTATCTGTGCCATTCCGAAGACGAAGTATCACGATACTGACACTGTTTCTAGAATAGGAATGAGAGGATTCATACCCTTCTATTTCTATCAGCTTATCCTCTATTTTCTTCGTTACAAGTTTTTCTACTGTTTGAGGAGAGGCACCTGGATACACAGCTTTTATCATTGCAAAAGGGGGGTTTATATCTGGATCTTCCTGTTTGGGTATGATGTAATAGCTATAAAGACCAAATAAAACAATAGCAATGGCTATTACAAAGGTTATTTTCCTTTGATTGATTGCAGCAGAAATAGCTTTTCTTAACATTGTCTTTTGCCCCCTGTTATTGTATTATTTCAACGATATCGCCATCATTAATGCTTTTCATGCCTTCTAATACTAATTTATCTCCTTGGAAAAGACCTGTTACTTCAACCATATCCTCATGAATATAACCTAATTTAATTTGTTTTTTTCTGGCGATGCCATTATCTATCACATATACATAATCATAATTGCCCCGCAGGATGCTGACAATTGGTATGATGATAGCATTGTATTGCTCCTTAGGTATAAAAACCTTTAAAATACTTCCTGAAGGAAGAAAATTGTTATCCAATAAGACTTCTGCATCATAGGTTCGTGTTTCCATATCCATATTTTTTGCTATGGATTTTATTTTTCCTGTATAAGAGCTGTCTTGAGATTCGATTCTGATGCTGTCTCCTATTTTTACCGTTGAAGCATCTTCTTGGTTGAGACCAAAACTTACGACATTGGAATGACTGCCCAGTATGATAATAGGATAGCCAGCAGAAATCATTTCTCCCTCTTCAGAGAGTATATCCATGACATATCCTTCTGCATCCGCCTTCAGTGTGGCATCATTTACTGCGCTTTCTTTATATCTTAAATCGACATCTGCTTGAGTCATCTGTGACTTCAAAGCTTCCTTATCTTCTTCTCTTGCACCGTTGGTTACCTGCTGTAAAATGGTTTTTGCTCCTAAATATTCTTGATTTCTGATTTCGTATTCAAGGACCACTTTATCTAAATCCTGTTTTGATGCTGCACCTTCATCATATAATTTTTGAATTTTATCTAAGCTGTCCTTGGCAAATTCATGAGCCTTTTGGGCTTTTGTCACATTTGATGAAGCTAAGTCAATATCTTCCATGGCAGCTCCGTTTAAAGATTTCTGATATTGGGCCATTGCTCCAGTTTTGGCTGCTCTTGCAGCTTCCACAGCAAAGGATAATTCCTTCGTATCCAGAGCTGCTAGAATATCTCCTTTTTTCACTTTTTGCCCTTTTTCTACCTTAATGGATGCGATTTTTCCAGAAGCCTTGAAGCTTATTTTCTTTATTTCTTCTGGTTTTACTACACCGTTATATGACAGTTCTTTTGTACCCTGGGTTTCACGAATCTCAATAACCTTCACAGGTTTTTTGGAAACCTCTCCAGTATCCTTATCATTTGTATTCATGCATCCTATTAGTAAGAAAACCGAAAAAACTGCAATGAACCATAACTTTTTGTTTTTCATTCAGACACTCCCCCGATTATGTTTAATATAATATTTTATTCATTAAAACATAAATTTAAAACAACTGTTTGAAACTTATGTTATTTAATAATAGCACAGAGAAAACTGCTCTTCAAATTATTTTTGATTAAAATCAATGAGATGAAAAAAATATTTAAAAATAATTTTAAAAATGCTTGACATTGCCGTTGCGTAAAGGTGTAAAGTAATCTTGTAAGGAGGTGAGGTCATGGAATATACAGTGCAAAAGCTAGGAAGTTTAGCAGGTGTAAGTACTAGAACACTTCGATATTATGACGAAATAGGAATTCTTAAGCCGGCAAGAATCAATTCGTCAGGATATCGTATTTATGGGCAAGAGGAAGTAAATCGGCTGCAGCAAATACTTTTTTACAGAGAATTAGGTGTGAGTCTGGATAGTATAAAAGAAATCGTTACTGCACCTGCTTTTGATGGGGCGGCAGCACTGCGAGAACATCGCCAAAAGCTCCTGGAAAAGAAAACACAATTGGAATTGTTAATAGCGAACGTAGATAAAACAATAGCATTAACGGAAGGGAGAATAAAAATGACAGATAAAGAAAAGTTTGAAGGATTTAAACAAAAGATGATAGATGAGAATGAGAAAAAGTACGGTAAAGAAATACGAGAGAAATATGGCAATGATACCGTTGAAAAATCCAATGCAAAAGTAAAAAATATGACACAAGAAGATCATGATAAAGTAACAAAATTAGCAGAACAAGTGATGATTACCTTAGCTGAAGCTTTTAAGACAGGTGATCCAGCTGGAGAGACCGCACAAAGGGCAGTTGATCTGCATAAACAATGGCTGACATTTTATTGGAGTGAGTACAGCAAAGAAGCCCATGCTGGACTTGGGCAAATGTATGTGGATGATGAAAGATTTACAGCATACTACGATAAAGAGCAACCTGGAACAGCAGCATTTCTAAGAGATGCCATTCTGATTTACACAGGTATGGGAAAATAGAAGCATTGTGGGGCCCCACTTTGCTTCTATCCTTCTAAGGCATGAACCATAGGAACATGATAACGCTCATTTACCAAACCCTGGTATATGAGTGTTTTGTTTTTTATTATAAATAAGTCAGTGGGTA
>JAUQXG010000242.1 GCA_030834765.1 Lutispora sp. | reverse complement strand
TCTTCTACAGTTTTTCCTCTATACTGTCCTCCAGCTCAAGGTATACCTGCTTCAGCTTCTCCAGCTGTTCCTGGGTGGCATCCCAATAACCTCTGTTGTTATACTCCATCATCTGCTCAAGTATATTCATATAAGCATAAGGGTTGTTCTCCTTCAGCCGTTCTCTAAGCTGCTCATCCTCTACATAGCAGCTGTGGAGATCATTATATATCCACTGCTCCACACTGTTTGTTGTGGCAGCCAGCCCCATGACATTTTCAAAGCGTTCCGCCATCTTCTGCACGCCGTGATATTTATGCTCCAGCATTCCATCAATCCATTTTGGATTCAGTACCCTTGTCCTGATTCCCCTCTCTATGGCTTTTTCTACACCTTCTGTAAGTATCTGCTCTCCAGTAGTATCTGTTATGTACATTTTTACCCTTTTGCCCTTTACCATCTCTACTGACTTTGCAAGACCTCCGAAAAATTCATAATAATGATCTAAATCTGTAATCTCATATTCATGGCTGCTTCTTATCTGGGATACGATTTCAACACTTTTAAGATTTTCCTCATAGAGTCCCTCTACCTTTTTACCGTGTAATCTTCTATTATAAATATGCTGTAGATTGCTCATAAACATATTGCCAATCTGCTCTTCCTTTTCCCAGTTTTTCGTCTCAAACATTTTCGTTATCCCTGTACCATAGCTTCCTTCCTTAGGCCCAAAGACTCTAGCTATGGCAAGTTCCCTCGCTTCATTTTCGCTGTAGCCTTCCTCTATAAGCTTTTTATAGAGTCTTTTTGAATTTGCTTTAAAATAATTATCTTCATCACTTTCCTCTAACTCATAAAGCCTGATAAACAAATCATCTAAGCTTTCAATAAGATTAGGAAACATGTCCCTAAAAAACCCACATATGTTGATGGTTACATCAATTCTGGGCCGTCCTAATTCCGCTATGGGTATAATATCAAATCTAGGCTCCCACTCACTTCCTTTATTTGAAGCTTTCACGCCTAGGTAAGAAAGAATTTGTGAAAAGGTTTCTCCTTGCGTTCTGGAAGTCTCAATACCCCATAAAATTACTGCTGTAGACAAGGGGTAAGCATCATTTTCTTTTTTATAGGTTTCCAGGGTATTGGCACATATCTTATTGCCTCTGGTATATGCTGTCGTTGTAGGAATAAGCCTTGGATCAAATTGGTATAAATTATAGCCTGTTGGTAATATTTCAGGATGTCTGTATAGATCTCCCGCCAACTTTGCAGGGTTATATCCTCCCTGAAGAGCATGCAGCAGTCCCTTTATCTCATGATTTTCTTGGGAAGCCCCAACTATCTTATCTGCATATTCAAGTGTATTTCTAAACTTCATCTCATTGTCCTTGTTAATATAGCCGCAGTCCAATAGATCGCCAGTATTCATATAGTGACAAAATAGGGTCTCTTCCTCTTTATCCAACTCCATAATGCCATCATATTCTCCCTTATCTAAAAGCATTTCCAAATCCTGTCCCTTTGCTTCTGCTATAAGCTTTCGTAAGGCTGTAGTCTCATTGCTGCTATAGCGCATAAGTCCTTTGGCATATTCTTTTGATTCTTCACCATCGAAGCCTTTGCCAAATACATGAAGCCCCTTTGGAATAAGGCTCATATTCATCCGATAAAGCTCACTTTCAATGGGATGAATATCAGCAGGCAAATGAAGCTGTGCCGCTATTTCATATATTTCAGCAAGTATATCCTTGCTGCCTTGCGGTGCCAAAGCCAGTGACTGTCTATAATTATCCACCATAGACATAAGCTTTGAATAATCTCCATAAAGCTCTCCTTGAACAAAAACAGGAGGCTGATAGCCTATTAGATTGGCATGAGATCTTCTCTTTGCAATAGTGGCCTCTGATGGATTGCCGCAATAGTACAAATACATATGAGGGATATCTGCCAAAAGTTTATCGGGATAGCACGCTCCGCTCATGCCGCATTCCTTGCCCTTTAAAAATTCCAAGGTGCCATGGGTTCCTACATGAATGATTGCATCAGCGCAAAATTCCTCTTTCATCCACTTATAAAATGCAAGATACTGATGATGAGGCAAAAGAGTTTTGTCATGATATACCTTGTCACTTTCCTCATGTATGCCCCTAGAGGGCTGCAATCCTATAAATATATTGCCTTGCATTGTTCCGGGGATTAAAAATTCATGGCTGTCCGTACTCATGATGCTGCCTGGCACAGCGCCCCACTGTTCCAGTATTGCTTTATAATCTGTGCTTTTCTTCAGCTCTTCATGGTATTGTTTGTCCGCATACTTGATAGAATCTTTCCATTCACCACCATACTTACCTGAATTCACAGCCTTTCCTGCCGTAAATATCTCCATAAGCTGTTCCTTTGAAAGGGATTCTACCTTGTAGCCTTCCCCTTTTAGATTGCACAATATATTTTCCACCGATGCAAAGGTATCTAAAAAGGCTCCGCCAAATAAATTTCCTTCTCCCGGAGGATAGTTATAGCATAAAATAGCTATCTTTTTATCTTCATTCTTCTTTTCTCTTAGAGCAATATGCTTTTTTACTCTGGCAGCCAGTTTTTCCACTCTCTCTGGAATAGGCTCCAGCTCAACTGTCACAATATCGAATTCACTATCATACCTTGGCTCCGACATGGCTCCAACAGGGCAGGTCTCTATACAGCCATCCAACTCCGGCAGCATAACAGATATAAGTACCTCTGTAGTACTACAGCCTTGTATGGATTCTTCCCATTCCTTCACCGTCCTTCTCGACATAAAATAAGGATGAAAATAAGGAACATCAGCTTCCTTCAGAAGCTCCAAGGCTGCATTGGAGTCTCCTCCCATAGGTCCCGCCCCTAATCGAAAGGACATGAAATTTAATATAAGGTCTACTGGTTTTGGTGTATGATTCAATATAAGATTCCGAAGCTTTTCCTTATTGTTTTCAAAGGTTCCGGAAACCGCAATAGGCAGCACATTTGAAAATTCCTCCAGCTTTTTCTGAATTACAGCTGCACAGCCAGAGGTATCCGTAGGATATATATGTCCATAGAAAAGCATTGCCACAGTGGGCTTATCTTTATCAAAGAAAAAATCTTTATTATATTCATGGAAGTTTTCATAAATTGTCATTGTTTTTAAGTCACATAACCCTGCACTTTCTACCTCTCTCGGCTCTACAGGCTTTGGGATATAGTCAAGGTCTCCGTAATCTCGAAGCATCAGATAAAGCATATTGCGTATATTTGATTTGTCAGCTACCTTAAAGTACTTCATGATCTGAGAGTAATTTTTCATATCTCTCATTTTCTCCATGGCGGCCAAAGGTGGCTTCATTGCCATATTTGACTTCATTGTCTCTATGGTAAATTTTCCAAGGCGCATATATTCTCTGGCTGCATTTCCATAGGGT
>JAUQXG010000241.1 GCA_030834765.1 Lutispora sp. | reverse complement strand
TATAATTAATTTGCTTTATTTGGGTGACTTCTCCTGAACTTTCTTCTTCAAAGTCCCTTAAAATCTCTTTATCTCTTGTTGTTGGTATTATGTTGGTTTCCCTATTATTCAAAGATTCTTCTTGAATTTTTTCTGTTTCTGGAATAGTCTTTTTTCTAATATCATACTCAAATGCTTCATATGCCGGGGTAGCTTCAAAGACCATCCATCCAAAACTTTCACACTTTACTTCTACCCAGGCATGAGCATTTGTTCCTTTTATTAAATATTCTGTGCCATTCCAGCTATCCTCATTTGCAACAAATCCCTCTACATATCTACAGGGTATTCCTGCAGCTCTTAGCAATACCGCCATAGATGTAGCAAAATAAGTGCAATATCCTTCTTTCCCTTCATATAAAAAGTAGTCCACAAATTCTCTATTAGAAGGGACTTTTGAAGGGGTTAGGGTATATTTATAGTTATTTCTTAGGTACGCCTCTATAGCCTTTATCTTTTCAAAATCATTGTGTTTATTTGCAGTTAATTGAGCTGATAGATTTTTTACTCTTTGAGAAATCTCTTCTGGCAATATTGTATACTTATTATTTATTTGACCTGTATCTGCTTTAATCTTCTCTACATCAACCAAGGGCTGCAACACAGTTATTGTATAGGAATCTCCTGTCCTTATTAATTTAGAAAAATACGCCTCACCATCATCATCAACAAAATATTTATTTCCTTTATAATTTGCACTGTTTAGGCTGTATGGATGAAAAATCGTGGATGTCATCATGTTCTTTGGCACTATATTGATCTCAACTTTATTGGTTTTTACATCAGAAGAATATTCGTTGCTTGCTATTCCAGCTGCTGTATATGACTTAGCTTGTTTTTTCGATTTTTTCCAGCTATATCCAGAATATATATCCTTTACTACACCTTTTAGATATAGAGGTTTTTCTACTTTATTTGTTTTTAACTCGAGCATTACATTTTTATTTAAATTCACTGGCCCACCTAGCATTTTATCATTATAGCCTAATGACTTTGAATTATACCGTGAAGAATAGCCATAAGAAAATGAATCAAGGGCATCATTGCGCCATTCTACTATAAAAGGAAATACATCCATAAAAGCATTATCAAGCCAATTCCATCTAATTGGTTTGATGTTCATCGGTAAAGCTAAGGAGATTGCCAATGCCATCAAAATAATTACTCCTGCATGGACTGTCCAATATAGTCCCATTCTAGAATCTTTCAACCTATTCATGGACTTCCAATAAATTTCTTTTTCTTTAAAGACTTCATATGAATAGCATAAAAGCGCTCCAAAAAGGAAGTACATTAAATATAATTTTGCTTTTTCTACATAAATAAACCAGAAGTATATCATTGAGATAATACCCATGAAAATCAAAAATGCTTTTGCTTTTCTTCCAGATAAAAAAACCAGAAAAGATAAAATAATCACTGAAATTAAGACAAATATAAAGATGAAAGTATTTGTATACTTCATGCTAAAGTAGCTTTGACGAGATAAATATCGCCAAATGCTTTCTCCGAAATTCAAGAAATAATCTGTTATACGAAATACCATTCCATTTTGACAAATATATAATCCAATTCCAGCTACAACAATCAGCACAACGACCCAGGCTTTCTTCGGAAGCATTTGCATTATAGCAATCGGCATAAGAGTCAATATTATATAGCCCAGTATCAAATTTATTTCCACGGAAATTCCTATTGCATCTCTTATTGCCAGGGTAAAACTAAGGGTCATTATAATAATTAGTATTGAATAAAATAATATCTCAAATATATTATATTTAATTTTCATAGTCTACCCCCAGTCTTAAGCATACGTCATCGTTTATTCCGACTATGAATACCTTTATCCCAAGAGCTCTCATATTATCAAACTCTGTGTTTTGTTCTTTGGCATCTATGCATATATAAATTATAGATAAATATATTCCAGCCATCTTAAGAGAATTCATCTGCGTTACAAATAATTTATCCACTTTGAGTGTGATAACTACTATGGTTGCATCATAATTCATTTTTTGTGCTTCTATTTTTACTAATTCGCTTATTGGAATCGTACCAGTTCCTGATAGTCTCGTTATTATTTCTAAGAATTTATTAAATTCATTCATTCCCTTTGCTGCTATATTTATGGATTCCTTTGAAAAAGTATGTAAACTGACAGGCATACCTTTAGACAGTGAATACCTTAATATTCCTAAACCACACTCGGCAAGTTTTTCTTCAAATTCTTCAACATAATTAATATAATTCATGCTATAGCAGTCCAAGAACACATGCACATTTGCAGAAGCATTCAATTCTAAATTTTTTACATAAAGCTCATTTCTATGTGCAGAGACTTTCCAATGAACTCTCTTCAGACTGTCACCACTCATATATTTTCGTAAATCCTTTGTACTGGAAAAATCCTCATATGCTTTATTTTTCGCAGACACCGTTCCATAATGCTGTCTAACAGGCATATCAAAATTTTGAAGCAATGGAATCAGAGGATAAACTAGCAGAGTTATATCTTCTTCAAAAAATTTTTTCCATGAAAATATTCCAAATACATCACTAAACTGAACCTCTATTTTCCCAATATCATATATACCTTTATGCTTACATTTTATTTGCTTGGTTATTATAAACTTTCTATCTGACATGATGGAAACTATTGTTGGTTCTTCATTTTCACCAGTCAACTTCTTGGGTAAGTTCGTATTTATTATTAAATGAGAGAATGGAATCATTCCAGAATTATATAATTGGATCTCTACTTCAATGATATCTCCCACTTGTGCCTCTTGATGATGCTTCCAAACTATGCAAATCAGATTTTCTCTTGCGCTTTTACCCATATAAAAAGATAATAGGGCTATAAAAGCAAAAACTGTAAACAATGCATAAAAGAACGTTCCCCCTAGCAACA
>JAUQXG010000240.1 GCA_030834765.1 Lutispora sp. | reverse complement strand
CAGAGATAGTGGTTTCAGAAGCGCTAGAAAATGAAGATACCTATACAAAGGGTATTGCAAATGATTTTTATAGATTTAATAAAGAAATTATAGATAATATTTATGATATTGTACCTGCGGTGAAACCACAGATTGCCTTTTATGAGCGTTTTGGGGTAGCTGGATTTGATGCGTATATTAAAACCTGTGACTATGCAAGACAAAAAGGAATGATTGTAATAGGTGATATTAAAAGAAGCGATATAGGTTCTACAGCAGAAGCATATTCGGATTTTTATTTAGGTGATAAAGAGTATTCTTTAAACATTGACTCCATAACGGTGAATCCTTATCTAGGCAGAGATTCACTAGAACCTTTTATAAAAAATTGTTATGAAAATGACAAGGGAATATTTATTCTTGTAAAGACATCCAATAAATCCTCTGTAGATATACAAGACTTATTGTGTGAAGGAAAAAAAGTATATGAGCATGTAGCGGATATCGTTGTTGAGCTTGGAGAATCACAAATTGGAAAGTATGGTTACAGCTTAACTGGTGCAGTGGTTGGTGCTACCTTTAGTGAGGACTCTTTGCATCTAAGAAACATCATGAAGAAAAATTACTTTTTAGTTCCTGGATATGGAGCCCAGGGGGCTACGGCAAAAAATATTATACATTGCTTCAATGAGGATGGATTAGGGGCTATTGTAAATTCCTCAAGGGATATCATCTTTGCATATAAGAATGAAAAATATAATAAAAGGTTTCTTGCTCACCAATTTGGACTTGCTGCTAGGGAGTCTGCTATAGACATGCAAAATGAAATAAATAATGAATTGAGCAAGAATAATAAATTAGCATGGTAAAGAGGTGAAAATATGTTTAACAAAAAATGCAAAGTAATAAGTAATCATGAAATTGCACCTTCCATATTTGAGATGGTAATTGAAAATAGGGATATTGCCATAGAAGCTGAACCAGGACAATTTCTTCATATAAAAGTAAATTCGGGAAGCGATATTTTATTAAGACGACCAATAAGCATATGTGAGGTTAATAACGACAATATTACAATAGTTTATCAGATTATTGGTAAGGGAACAACGCAATTGAGCTTAGTAAGATCTTTGGAGTTCATTGATGTTATTGGTCCTATAGGAAATGGATTTCCAATAGATAAAGAGAAAAAGTGCGCAGTAATAGGCGGAGGAATTGGTATAGCCCCTCTTTTAGAGTTATCAAAACGATTAAAAAATTGTGATGCCTATCTTGGTTTTAAAGCAGATGCATATAAAATAGATGATTTTGAAAGATATTGTGATCATGTTATCGTTTCTACAGAGGATGGAAGTTCTGGGAATAAGGGATATATCACTGATTTTATGAAACATATTGAGAAATATGAAGTGGTCTATACTTGCGGCCCTAAAATAATGATGAAAAAGGTAAAAGAGCTATGTCATGTGCTACCATCTGTTACATGCTACATATCAATGGAAGAACGAATGGGCTGTGGCATAGGCGCATGCTTGGTATGCACCTGTAAAACGATTAATACAGATGATTCAAAATGGCATTATAAGAAAGTATGTACCGATGGACCTGTCTTTCACGCTGAGGAGGTTGAGCTAAGTGATTAACATGGAAGTCAATATAGCAGGAATAAAGATGAAAAATCCTGTAATAGCAGCATCAGGAACATATGGTTTCGGTAGAGAATATGGTCAACTAATAGATTTAAATGAACTTGGAGGTATTTCTGTAAAGGGCCTTACATTAAAATCGAGGGAAGGGAATGCCTCTCCTAGGATAGTAGAAACCTCTTCTGGTATATTAAATAGTGTTGGATTGCAAAATCTTGGAGTAGAATATTTTTTAGAAAATGAGCTTCCATTTTTAAGAAAATATGATTTGGCAGTTATTGCAAACATTGCAGGTAATACAGAGGACGAGTATTGCGAAATGGCAAAGAGAATTGGAAATATGGTAGAAGGGATTGAATTGAATATCTCCTGTCCTAATGTGAAAGAAGGTGGCGTTGCCTTTGGTACAAGTGCTGATATGGTTTTTAGGATAACTCAGAAAGTGAAAGTCAATTGCAGCGTTCCTCTAATAGTGAAGCTATCTCCTAATGTTACAGATATTAAAGAAATTGCTGCAGCAGCAGAAGCTGGAGGAGCAGATGGCATATCATTGATAAATACATTGTTAGGAATGGCTATTGACATTCATAAACGCAAGCCAATATTAGCAAATATCGTTGGTGGTCTTTCGGGACCTGCTGTAAAACCAGTTGCACTTAGAATGGTTTGGGAAACTGCAAATACTGTAAAAATTCCTATCGTTGGCATGGGTGGCATTACAAGTTCTGAAGATGCCATAGAGTTTTTGCTTGCTGGAGCAGATGCAGTAGCGGTGGGTACAGCAAATTTTGTTAATCCTTTCGCACCTATTCATATAGTCAATGGGATTTGGGAGTATTGTAAAAAGAATAATCTCAAAGGAGTAAGGGACTTAAAAGGAATGTTAATAGATAAATAGAGATTATCAATTATGGAAATAATATGGTATAAATATACAAAAAACACTCTTTGAAAACTGCTTTTCAAAGAGTGTTTTTTATATATTTGTGAATTTTATTTGTTAAAATATTTTAAATAAACATAAAAGTCTGATGAATATGACTATTGGGAATATTGACTGCGAGTCCAAAAAATATTGAAAACCCACAGATAAAATGATATTATGTAAAAAGTTATATAAATAGATGTAAGAATATTAAAAAGTTTTAATAATTAGCAATGATAAGATATGTATAAATAATTATTTATTGCAGCTGTTTATATAATAGCAATTTAACAAATAATAATTCATTAAAGGAGGAAATCACATGAACAAAAAAACGACAGATGTATTAGTAGTTGGATTTGCACTTTTCGCAATGTTCTTTGGAGCAGGAAACTTAATCTTCCCTCCTAAACTTGGATTAGCAGCAGGAACAAATTTTTTACCTTCTCTTATAGGATTTCTTATCACTGGAGTAGGTATGCCTTTACTTGGCATTATGGCAGTTTCTAAGGCCGGTGGAAACATTGATGATTTGGCAGGAAAAGTAGGAAGAAAATTCAGTGTGGTTCTTGGAACGGTAATTGTTTTAGCTATAGGACCTCTTTTTGCAATACCAAGAACAGCAGCAACAACATTTGAAATGGGTGTGTTACCTTCCTTCCCATTTATGAGTACGGGTATGACTTATAGCATTATATTTAGTATCATTTATTTTGCTATAACATTATTTTTCGTATTAAACCCATCATCAGTAATTGATAATATAGGAAAGGTATTGACTCCTGTATTACTTATAACTCTTGCAGTTATTATTATCAAAGGTGTATTGGCACCTATAGGTGTACCTGTAAATACTGGCTATACAAATCCTTTCTCAAAAGGCTTTGTAGAAGGCTATCAAACAATGGATGCCATAGCTTCAATATTGTTTGGAGGAATAATCGTTGCTTCATTAATACAAAGAGGTTATACAAATGCGAAAGAACAGGTTAAGCTAACAGCTTCAGCTGGTATTGTAGCAGCTATAGGATTAGCATTAGTATATGGTGGTCTAATGTATCTAGGTTCAACAGTTTCAGGGACTTTATCAGCTGATCTTACAAAGGTTCAACTGATTGTTGCCATAACTCAAGGGATATTAGGAAACTTTGGTAAGATTGCTCTTGGAGTATGTGTAGCTTTAGCTTGCTTGACAACTTCTATAGGACTTGTGGCTGTTTGCGGTGAATATTTTAGCAAGTTATCAAAAGGTAAGATCAGCTACAAAGCGGTTTGCTGGATAACTGCAATTATTAGTGCAATCATAGCAAATGTTGGTGTTGAGATGATTACTAGTATTTCAGTTCCATTATTAATACTTGTGTATCCAGTGACAATCGTATTGATACTAATGAATTTATTTGGTGATTTTATAAAAAATAAAAGTGCCTATGCTGGAGCAGTACTAGGAGCTTTTGCAGTCAGCGTATTTGATGCAATTGCATTTTTCGGAGTGGATATTTCTGCTATAACTAATATTTTTAATAAATATATACCTCTGTATTCATCAGGATTTGGTTGGATTGTACCAGCGGTGGTTA
>JAUQXG010000239.1 GCA_030834765.1 Lutispora sp. | reverse complement strand
ATGTTATGCCTTCTGTAAAAATTAATGTATCCTATATTTAATTGGGACTTTAATATCTTTTCTTGTTCCATGGGCATGTTCTTTTTCAATTTGAGCTTTTTGTATTCTCGACTCTCTGCCTTTATACAGTCTTCGTGGATCTATCAATAAGGAAGCGAACTCTACTTTGTGGCCACTGATGTTGTTAAGTGGATTGTTTTTTAATGCCAAAAGAATCCCTCCATTATAAAATATTTTTTTATGAGCCTTATTAATATTTTTACCTTTAAAATTAATATTAACAAATTAAAAATTGTAAGTTATGTAATTTTTTAAGTTACAGTGTCGAAATTTTTATTTTTTTTTGATATAATATAATTTATACAGCACCGGAGGGGGAATTGGAATGAAAAAGATTTGGTTTTTATTTTTAATAACTGTTCTGCTATTTTCCACAGCATGCCAATCTAATGGCACAATAAAAGTGAATTCTAATAATACTTCAACGAATCCTGAACAAGATAAAACTCAGAGTGAAAATACCAATACAACAACTGTCGAGCCTACTAAGCCAGAAATAATAATTGATAAGAATGCCAATGAAAATGGTAAGATAATGATATTGATGTATCATGGAATTGGTGAGGAAGAAAAAGAATGGGTAAGAACATCAGAGAACTTTCGTAAAGATCTAGAAGTATTATATAGCAAAGGTTACAGATTAATTAGTCTTATGGACTATATTAACAATAATATTAAAGTAGAAGCAGGTTATACGCCTGTTGTAATGACCTTCGATGATGGTTTGTTAAATCAATTTAATATGATACAAGAAGATGGAATAAATAAAATAGATCCTAATTGTGCTGTTGGCTTACTAGAAGATTTTTATAAAGATCATAATGACTTTGGTAGGGCAGCAACCTTTTATGTATATTATCCTGTTCCATTCCGCCAGAAGGACTTAATCAAAGAAAAATTTGAGTTTCTAATTAATAATGGATATGAGATCGGGAATCATAGTTACGATCATCCTAGCTTAGGTAAGATAGCATTAGAAGAAGTAGATAAACAGCTTGCAATGAATGTGACAAGTACTAAAAGTTATGTGCCAAACTATGTAGTAGAATCCTTAGCTTTGCCTTTCGGAGAAGCACCAAAGGGTGATAACTATAAGCATGTAGTAAGCGGATCATATGAAGGCACAGAGTATTTGAATAAAGCAGTATTAAAAGTTGGAAGCAATCCCGCACTATCACCTAATAATAAAGACTTTGATCCATTAAAATTGCCAAGAGTAAGAGCAAGTGAGTTAAAAACTGAAGGAACAGGCATTTATGATTGGTTATCCTATTTTGAAAAGAATCCAAATAAAAGATATATAAGCGATGGAAATCCTGATGTGATTACTGTGCCAAGTACGGAAGAAGCTAATATTGATAAGGATAAGCTATCAGGAAAAGAGCTAAGAATATATGATAAGTAACCAAAGAAAAGCTGTTATGGGTTAAATATAAGACCTCTTAAATGAAAATTAGGAGGTCTTATATTTTGCTTGTGAACAATTATTAAAAGTCATAAATAAGAATACTATTTTTTAATAAATAATGGTATATGAAAGGATTCGCTTAATCATTCATAAATTTATATTGGAGTGAATAGTCTATTAATGAAGAAATTTTATTAATGGGGGTATTTGTGTGGGATACTATGTTAGAGTAGAACCAGACGTAAATATTTATGTGGAAGATGTTAATCCGAGCGGCAGTAAGACAATCTTGTTTTTACATGGCTGGCCTGGAAGTCATAATTTGTTTGAGTATCAATTTGATCAGCTTCCTAAGATGGGATACAGATGCATAGGGATAGATCAAAGGGGATTTGGAAATTCAGACAGACCTTTCACAGGCTATTCCTATAATCGATTATCAGATGATGTGAGAGGTGTGGTTGAAGCACTTAGATTGCGCAATTTTACATTAGCAGGCCATTCAACAGGTGGAGCTATCGCTATTCGATATATGGCTCGCCATGACGGATATGGAGTATCTAAACTAGCCCTTTTTGCAGCGGCAGCTCCAAGTCTTATTCAACGCACATATTTTCCCTATGGCTTGCCCAAAGAGGCAATAGATCAAATTATTAAAGAAACATACAATGATCGACCTAAAATGCTGAGGGGCTTTGGAGACATGTTTTTCTTCCAATATATAACTGAGCCGTTTTCAGATTGGTTTTTCCAATTAGGGCTACAAGCAGCAGGATGGGCTACAGCAGCAACTGCAAATACTTGGCTAGATGAAGAAGGCTTATTTACAGATCTTGAAAAAATAGAAGTTCCAACGCTAATCCTTCATGGTATACATGATAAAGTCTGCCTCTTCCCATTAGCTGAAGCACAAAGACAAGGCATTAAGAACTCCAAGTTAGTACCATTTGAATATAGTGGTCATGGATTATTTTATGACCAAAGAGATAAATTTAATGAAGAATTGACCCGATTTATTGAAGGATAAAGTTTTTGAAATATATGCAAATATTATATGATGTGAAGGACTATAATTTCTATAGATTATGTTTAATAAATTCAGAGTGCAAAGTCAAAAAGGGGCTGTCTCAAAATAATGTTTTATAGCATTAAGAAAGAGACAGCCTCTTTCCTTTACTAAAAGGAAAAAACGCCTTGAAACAAACATCGTTATGGCTAGATTCAAAGCATTTTCCTAATTCAGGGTACAAAAACTAAAGGTTTTTAAACCCCTCGTTTTAACTTTCTTCTCTTATGATAATCCTATCTTAGATAATTATTTTTTCGTATAATAGGTGATTGTAATTTTCAGATTGTATCTTTTTATGTAGTTTATTGATATTAAATCCAAAGCATAGAAGTAAAAATTCAACCTGTACATTTTTTTTACCTCGGGTCAAAAACTTTCTATATCCATAATCCTCTTTCAGTGCTCCAAATGCTCCTTCCACTTGTATGGATCGATTCATCCTAAGTATGATTCCCTTTGGGGTCATTATGTTTTTCCAGGATTCTTCACGCATTTTTAAAAAAACTTTGGATACCTCCATCCGGCGATTTTCTTTTGCTTTAGTACATCTTTCTTTGACAGGGCATCCCTCACAGCTCACACTCTCATAATTTGTTACTTCGGCTTCATATCCGGATTTGGATTTTCTTTTTGATGTTCCAATCTTTTTGAGCTTTCTGCCTTGATTGCATATGTACTCATCCTGCTTTTCATCGTAAATCATATTTTCTCTTTTTCCAAGGAGGTTTTTGAAACTTTTCTTTTTCCACTGCTCATATATCTGGGGCTTGATAAAGGCTTTTTGGTTGTGCTCTTTCAAATATGTGTATCCTTCTTCACTCTCATAGCCAGCATCAGCAATCACGTTCTCATATTTCTTTCCCAGACTTTTCTCCAGTTTTTCCAGCATAGGTATCAATGTAAGCTGATCAGAACGCTCAGATGATACATCCACTCCAATCACGTATCCACCTTCTACTCCAATCTGAATATTGTAGCCAGGTTTTAGCTGTGCATTTCTCATATGATCATCCTTCATATGCATAAAGGTGGCATCAGTGTCTGTTTTTGAAAAACTATTTCTTCCTTTGAAAGTTTCGGTGTATTCATTGTATTTGATCTGCCTTGAAAAAAAATCTTCTGTCGACTCAATTATCTTTTGCAGCTTTGATTTCCTCTTCCCAATCCCATGAACAAATTCTAGTCCTGCTTTTTCCTTGATTCTATTCATATATACTAAAATATCTTCAAGCAGCTTCACAATGTCCGTTCCCTCTGTCAATTCATAATCTGCTTTAAAGTCTGCATTGATGCTGTCTATCATCTGACCTATTTTGATTCGCATTTTTGTTTCATTTTTGTTTACGGACTTCTTCCATACAAATGTGTACTTGTTAGCGTTGGCTTCTATCTTCGTTCCATCAATGAACACGTTTTCGTATTTGATTTCTCCAAGGTGCGCAAGCTTTGTTATGAGTTGGCTAAAAAGATTATCTAGGCAATCACAAAGCCTACTTGTGCGAAATCTTGCAATGGTATTGTGATCAGGAGCCTTTTGTCCCTGTAAAAGCCATATGAAATTAATGTCCCTTTTGCAGGCACATTCAATTTTTCTACTTGTATATATGTTGTTCATATATGCATAGGCTAATATCTGAAACATGGTCTTCGGTGAAACTGCCGGATTTCTTCCCTTTGAAGAGTACGCCAATTTTAGATTTTTGTAATCTAATTCCTCCGTTATTTGACTTAGCAGCCTGACCGAGTCATCTTCAGGTATCAAAACTTCAAGATTCAGCGGCATTACTAGTTGATAATTGTCGCTGTTTTCGGTATACTTTTTATGTGTTAATTTTGGTTTTTGCATACTTAAATTATACACGCAAAACGGCTTCTTCGGAGGCCGTTTTGCATTTCTATTCCATCGCTATCTTTTCACATTAAAAGAAAAAGAGGCCATCTCTCCATAAAATCATACGATTCTATTTTGAGACAGCCCCTTTTTGAACCTTACTTAAGCAAAGTACGATAAGGGCTTTACCTAAGTTGTCTGCAAACCATTCTATTAATGGCCA
>JAUQXG010000019.1 GCA_030834765.1 Lutispora sp. | reverse complement strand
ATTATCAATTAAGACAACAAGGCTTGGATTTAAACACATACATGAATTATATGAATATGGATGCATCAGGATTAAAAGAACAGTACAAACCAGCTGCTCAAAGCCGAGTGAAAACGCAGCTTGTACTGGAAAAAATAGCTGAACAAGAAAAAATCGAAGCAAATGAAGAAGATGTAGAAAAAGAGCTTGAGAAGACTGCTAAACAGTATAATCAAGAATTAGAACAATTAAAATCTACCCTAAAAGATGAGCAATTAACATATGTCAAAGACGGCATTGTTGTTCAAAAAACAATTGATTTTTTAATAGAGAATGCAAAAGCAAAATAATAAATTGAAATATATGAATAAAATAGGCAGGATAAATAAACTACTATTTTCATAAGGAGGATGACTATGAGCTTAGTACCTATAGTTGTAGAACAAACCAATAGAGGAGAACGATCTTACGACATATATTCCAGACTTTTAAAAGATCGTATCATAATTTTAGGTGATGAGGTAAATGATGTTACAGCTAGCTTAGTTGTTGCACAGCTTTTATTTTTAGAAGCCGAAGATCCAGATAAGGATATACATCTTTATATAAACAGTCCAGGTGGCTCAATCACTGCGGGTATGGCTATTTATGACACCATGCAATATATTAAACCTGATGTTTCAACAATGTGCATCGGTATGGCTGCAAGCATGGGAGCATTTTTATTAGCTGCAGGAGCGAAAGGGAAAAGATTTTCTTTGCCTAACAGCGAAATTATGATTCATCAGCCTTCAGGAGGCGCTAGAGGTCAAAGTACAGATGTGATGATACATGCAGAAAGACTTATTAAGACAAAGAAGATTTTAAATAAAATTTTAAGTGAAAGAACAGGTCAGCCTTTAGAAAAATTAGAAAAAGATGTAGAAAGAGACTACTTTATGTCTGCAGAGGAAGCAAAGGCATATGGAGTGATTGATGCGATATCAGAAAAGAGGAAGTAAAGCGAGGTGTTTAAATGGCGAAATTTGAAGACAAGAAGCAGCTAAAATGTTCCTTCTGCGGGAAAAATCAGGATCAAGTCAGAAGGCTTATAGCAGGGCCAGGTGTCTATATTTGTGATGAATGTATTGAATTATGTCAGGAAATCATTGAAGAAGAATTTGATGAGGATGTGGATGTGGAGTTAAAGGATGTTCCAAAACCTCTTCAGATTAAAGAGTATCTTGACCAGTATGTAATAGGCCAAGATGAAGCAAAAAAATCTATGGCAGTAGCAGTATACAATCATTACAAGAGAATAAACTCAGATTATAAGATCGATGATGTTGAACTTCAAAAAAGCAACATTGTATTAATTGGACCTACTGGATCTGGAAAGACACTTCTAGCTCAAACACTTGCTAAGATGTTAAATGTACCATTTGCGATTGCGGATGCCACATCTTTGACTGAAGCGGGGTATGTTGGTGAAGATGTTGAAAACATACTTTTGAAATTAATTCAAAGTGCAGACTATGATGTTGAAAGAGCCGAAAAGGGCATTGTGTATATAGACGAAATAGATAAGATTGCAAGAAAGTCTGAAAATCCGTCTATCACCAGAGATGTATCTGGTGAAGGAGTTCAACAGGCGCTTCTTAAGATTCTTGAAGGTACAGTCGCAAGTGTTCCGCCTCAGGGTGGAAGAAAGC
>JAUQXG010000238.1 GCA_030834765.1 Lutispora sp. | reverse complement strand
TCTCTATTATATAATCACTTGTATATGTCGGTAATTGTGAAGTAAGAAAATCAAGGTCGTTTGGTAAATCAACTATAAATCTTTTAGATTTTCGACCGAATGCAATAGATGATGAGATATTTATATCTTTATTTCCACTTTGTTTGTGATATCGTGCAAAGACACTATAGAAAATTTCATCTGGATATATAGTTGGGAAAAAACTCAACATAATGTATTTTCATCCTTTATATCTAAAAATCATAAGTTTGTAATTTTATTCAAATGCAGTAATTGCTCATAATTACAGCATTCTTAGTATGTGCAATTTTAATTATTATACAAATATAAATTATATAGTATCAATTTGATTAAACAGTAAACAAAATGTTAAATATTTAATGATTATTTGTTATTGAGGAGTCAAAGAAATGGTTAATTTTTTCCCTTCACCTTACCCTGATGAGGCATTATATAGTTTGATTGCAAGGTATCACTTAAGGAGTGGTAATATATTTATTACTCCTACAATCAAGGCATTGTTTGATATGAAAAGAATAACTGCAGTAGTGGATTTTCCGTGCAGTATTAATAAACTAGTAGCTAATGTTTCAAAAATTAGTGATATTTCTTTTGATGATTTCGTATACAATAATACATTATTCCCATTGTTTAAACCTTTTTGGGATTAAAATAGAGTAGATACAGTAATAAGTATAATGTCAAACGGGTCAAGCAGGTCTGCACATTTAAGGTCAGGTATAAACTCAAATAAAGTAGCACCTTCGAAATTTCTTAGATTTTGTCCTACCTGCATAGAAAAGGATGAAGAAATTTATGGCGAATCATATTGGCATCGTCTGCACCAAGTACCAAGTATTCTTATGTGCCCGAAACATTATACTTTGCTTAAAGATAGCAAAGTTAGGACATATGAAGTTAATCCTCAAAATTATTATCCTGCTAAAAGAATATATTGTGAATCTGATATAAATATATATAATTCAAGCATCGACAATTCTGATATATTTGCGAAAATTGCTGAAGATGTTGACTTTGTTTTGAAAACCAAACTACCTAGCATTGGGATTGATAATATAAAGAATAAGTACATTAATAAACTTCGGGATCAGGGTCTAGTAAGCTATAAAGGGAACGTAGATCAACAAAGTTTTGTCGGAGATTTTATTAGATACTATACTCCCGAGGTTTTGGAAGCTATTAATATGATGCCAGATGCTAACAATAGCCATAACTGGGTTTCAATGATGGTAAGGAAACATAGTGAGTTGTCTCATCCCGTAAGACATATATTATTAATAAGATATCTCTACAAAACTCCACAGGATTTCTATTATGATAATCATGAGAAAAATATATTCGGTAGTGGCCCTTTCCCATGTTTAAATGCAGCGGCAGATCATTATTTACAAAATACTATTTGCGAATGCAAAGTTAGATATAGTAGGAACAACAATCTATATGGCGTATTTTCCTGTGATTGTGGTTTTATTTATGAAATAAGCGGAGCAAATAATAAGTTAAGTCAATACAAGTACAGTACAATCAGACAATATGGTGACATATGGTTAAACAAATTCAGAGAATTGGTAGAGGAAAGTCATCTACATTTTAGAGAAATAGCTAGGATATTAAAAATTGACTTAAAAACAGTAAGAAAATATGTGTCTAGGCTCAATTTGAATACTATGTGGATATCGAATCAATCGAAGCATAAATTTGATTATGTCGAAGCTAAATCTGATGAAGGATTACTTGTTGAATTGGAAAACTACAGGCAAATGTGGATAGATTTAATTCACACATATATTGGCTACCCAAAGTCAAAGCTCAAGAATGTAGATACAGCAGTGTATAATTGGCTTAGTTATCATGACGAGAAATGGTTTAAAGAAAATGCTCCAAAATTTGTAGCACATGGTAAAGTACGTAATAAAGTTGACTGGGATAAAAGGGATAAAGAAGTAAAAGGAAGAATTCATGAAGTCATAAAAAAACATTTTTGCAATGATAAGAAACCTCAAAGAATAACACTTGATCTATTGGGAAAACAAATAGGGATGTTATATTTATTACGAAATAACTTATATAAACTACCGTTAACGCAGAGCTATATAGGTAAGTTTATTGAGACAAAAGATGAATATCGGGAAAGAAAAGTTAAATGGACAGTAAAATATATGATTGATAATGGAATCGCACTCAAAGAATGGAAAGTTAGACAAATTGCAGGCATTTATGGAATTAGAACATTGGAGTTAGATTTGGCTATAAAAAGTGAAATCGAGAAGGCTTTGAGGGTTAATCATAGATGTGGCGAAAGAGTGACTACATAGATTGAACAGATAACCTTATTTTATAAATCCATTCCATACACTACCGCAGGATGGTGTTAGCTTAATAACTATAAACATTGATTTCTAAATTAATGAATATTTTAGACCACTATTCACATATTATTATAAAACGGAATTTATAGGTGATATAATGAGCTTTGTAACTGATAATATTGAGAAGAAATATGGGGCTGATCTAATAAATCTGTTCATGCTTTCCTGACCTAATAAATTAATATTTAAAAGGTTTAAATTGTTGTTTAAATAGATACGATCAAAAACCAGTTCTGAGATTTTGCTATTAGGACAATTTTCATATTTTTCTTCACCTTTAAAAATATCAAGTTTTGAAGAGTATCTATCACTTTGAGTAACTTTTAGGAAATTGATTTTTGTCTCTCTCCGAATCATAATACCATTGTCAAACTTTATAATAACTGACACTATTCGTTGATTTCGCTGAGTTTCATTATCTATTGATGAATAAAATTTTAGATAATGGCTTTTTAAGAAATGAGCTATCATAAACATCTTTTAATACATTAAGACGAAGTACTGTATCTGTAATGCACCATTCAATTGCCTCAAAGAAAGAGGTCTTTCCGTACCCATTATATCCATTAAAAACAACGATACTTTTATCTAATTCATAAAAACTATAATATTTATGATCTGTGAGAGGGTTTTCGCCATAACCTCTGAAATTTTTTATATGTACTTCTTTAATATTAATAAACCTATTTTTAGAGTCCATTTTATCACCTCAATTCGTAATTATTTTAGATAACTTTCAATAATATCATCTAGGTATGATACTATTAAGTCACTGCCTATATCACTTGCTTCTTTATTCTTAAAAGCCTCATGAGTTGCTGAAATGCTATTAAGATTTATATTATTCATTATCTTGTTTATATCGATAACTGGAGGAGCTAAACTTTGTAAAATACTACTTATTATTTTTTTAGGGTAAATATTTTCATAGAAAATATTTACCAGCTTTCTAAGGTTGGAATATTGTACTATGACCTTTCTTGCAATGAACTGATCGCGTTTAACATTTTCGACTTCCTCAATAGGATAAAATTTATTGCTTCTTACTTTGTAGAATCCAACCGCATATAGATCGAAGATAACGCAAGACAAGGCGCTGTAAGCGATGAATTCGATGATGCCTACAAACACTTATCCGAGCGAATTAATGAGCTGAAACAGGAGAAATTAAAGCTTGTAAGGGCACAAAAGCAAGCAGAGAACTATGCAGAGCGGGTTGAGGCACTGGATAAAGCTGTGACCACTGTAAACCCTCAGGTAAGGAAATTTGACCAAGAACTAGTCAAAAGGTTAATCTACAGCATAAAGGTTCAAAAGGGCATGAAAATCACCATACAATTTCACTCAGGGATTGTGATGACTGAGGAAGTAGATTATTACGAGGATTAAAGACAGGCGACAGCATAATATATACCACGCTGGCCGTAACTGTTAATGCAGTTGCGGTTTTTCTATTTCCTGAAGGAAATGTGGCAGCCAAGTGGTTTTAACAGATAAACTATATTCAATAGAAATGGAGAAGATGACATGACTACAGAAGAGCTATATGAATTAATGGAAGACAGCAACCTTGGATATGCCTATGTTTATGAGCAAGGGGATAATGAAATGCACACTGACTATATGTTTAAAATGACTGCAGAGAACATTGCTAATTTTATTGGCAAGAATGCTTATGCAGCCGACAAGATTATAATGACGGATATGTGTGACAGCCTAATTTGTGAATCAATCTATGGTGGATTCATAATGAATTGTCCAGATCAGAATCTGTGTCGAGAAATCATCCCTCATTTGGCACCTATACAAAAAGGAGAATTGGAACCGAATGAATTTCCAGTGGCGACGAGAGATGAGATGCAAGCACTTTGGGATGCAGAAGAAGAGGCAGTGATGCGGGCAGAATTCAGGATGTTGTAATTGGGATAATTACCAAATATTTGGTCGAATCTTCTTGTTAAAAACTTCCCACAGGAGTAAAATTGAAATAACAATGTTGTTGATATTGTTATCCTTGTGGAGGTAAGAAAATGACAACTGTAAATGAATTATTAGATAAAGCAAAGGCTGAATTATCAAATCTATTATCCAGGGAAGTATTCCTTTTGCGAGATCTGTTCAAGGGATACGAATGGAACCGGATTTCAAGAAGTGATAGATTGCTCCTTGGTACCTTATTTCTCAACTATATAAAATCAGCTGATATAGGGGTTGTACCGATAGAAAAGACTTCATCGGGGCAGCAGAGATATCAAATGATAACAAAACAAGTTGAGGGTAGAAAGTGAGGTGTGGGGCAATGGAGTTCGAACAAGATTACAGTGGGATAAACAGTCTGCGTGGATTTTCGTTTCAAATTAAAGCATTTGTATCATACATGCTGGACTTAAAGGATGGCATGCAATTAGAGTTTGAGACAATTGAAGATGTAAACCTGAAGAAAATTAAGGCAGATAATATCGATGAGAATAGCGAAAATTTCAGAAGTAATTTGCTTAACGCTGATACTAATCAAGCTATTCAGGTGAAAAGAACATCAATTACAAAAGACGTTGCAATGAAGATACTGCTCAATTGGATTTTGCTAGAGTCTTCTGGTCGCAATGTTTCAAAATATATTCTGTTAACTGAAAGTGCTTATAACAATACGGATATTATTTTTGATGTTAGTTTAGAAGAACTATTCCAAAAGATTATAAAGTCAAGTCAGAAAGGTAATGCAACAATAACGAAAGTCAAGAGTCTGTACAAGAATGACTTCAAGAATTTTGAAAATGTAGTCAATAAAATCAAAGAGAAATATGAGTTTTTATCGGTAGAAGATATCGATAGAAATATTGATGATAAATGCGCAATTCATTTTAGAAAGGTAGCTAACGATGTAGTCTATAGTCAGCGGTTAAAAGAATTATTGCAACATATTACAGTTGAAATAATGGATGCAGCAAATCAAAAACGGCCTTTTGTTATGGATTATTGTGGATTTGTAAAGTTGATTGAAGATATCTCAACTCGACTAACAGAATCTT
>JAUQXG010000237.1 GCA_030834765.1 Lutispora sp. | reverse complement strand
AGGATATGAGCTTGCAATGCAGTTCAGAGAAAAAATAGGTAAAGATCCTGATAAAGTATTTATCACCCATGCAGGCGGGGGTAATGTAACTGGTACAGCCAGAGGATTAATAAAAGCTGGAGCAGAAAAAGTTGAGGTGATAGGAGCAAGTGTTGATCTTTCTGGACTTCACATGGCTTCAGACAAAGACTTCAATAGAAAATCCTTCACGACTGGTCATACAGGTTTTGGATTACCCTTTGCTACATGGCCTGATAGAGCAGATGTACCAAGAAATGCAGCTAGAGCATTAAGATATTTAGATAGATATGTGATTGTGAAACAAGGTGAAGTATTCTATATAACTGAGGCTTTATCTGTACTTGAAGGTTTAGAAAGAGGTCCAGCTGGCAACACATCCCTTACTGCCGCTTTTGCAATAGCTCAAGAGATGGATGAAGACCAGACAATAGTAGTTCAAGAAACAGAATACACAGGTGCAGGCAAACATCCTCTTGCACAAATAAGCTTTGCCAAGAAAAATGGAGTGGAAATCTTATTTGGTAATCCAGATGATGAAATTCCAGGCAAAAATATTATATTCCCAGCACAACCAAATTTCATTAAAGCCAGAGAATATGATCTGAATAAAGCAAGAGCTTCATATATTAAAAACTGTGTAAATAATTATAAACTTACTGAAATAAACAGCAATGATTTAGAGTTCATAATTAATGATACCAACACCACTAAAGAATTCGTTTTAAACGCATTAAAAGATTTAAATGTTAAAGTAAATCAATAGATGGAGGTAATATAAGTGAAACGAGCAGATGATTTCGAAATAAGAAGAGCCCACTTAAAAGATCTTACAGATGAGCAGTTGGAAAAAAGGTTTTGGGACCTTGCAGATAAAGTTGTTGAACCTTTTCTTGAATTAGGACAGAAAAACACGACACCAGCCGTTGAAAGAAGCATACTATTAAGAATGGGATTTTCCAGCTTAGAAGTTAAACCAATCGTTGAAGGGGTTATGAACAAGGGTTTAATGGGTAAAGGTACTGGAAATATTGTTTGGAGGCTTTCGAAGAAACTTAATATTTCTGTTAGAGAAGCAGGACTGGCATTAGCAGAAGGCAAGCACTGGGATATTGTTGATACATTATTTTAGGGAGGAATAACAGATGAAACTTGATCCAAATAAAAAAATTGATATAAAAGAAATTCTAAATGACTTAGAAAGCTATAGACCTAGAAGAAGAGGATGGCATTGGAGAGAAGGTAAAAATGATAATAGAGTAGTTGGAGATTTTGAATATCATGAAACCTCTGAAGGACTAAAAAATTATATTCCATTGCCTGGAAGTCGAGGGTTCGGGTATATTGATCCACAGCCTGATTGCGTGATAACTACAGAAGTTGCATCAGGAAGATTTGAAGACGATATCAGAAGAATGAGAATGGCAGCTTGGCACGGGGCTGATCATATTATGGTAATTAGAACAGCTGGACAATCACATATTGATTCACTTCTAGAAGGTACTAATCAAGGTATTGGCGGAATAATGGTTACTAGAAAACAATGTAGGGCAACAAGAAAAGCACTAGATATGATTGAAGATGAAGTAGGTAGACCAATAAATTTCCATTCCTATATTTCTGGTGTTGCTGGACCGGACATAGCAGTAATGTTTGCTGAAGAAGGAATAAATGGGGCCCATCAAGACCCACAATATAATGTTTTATATAGAAATGTAAACATGATTCGCAGTTTTGTAGATGCATGTGAAGCTAAAAAGATAATGGCTTGGGCTGATATCCTTCAAATAGATGGAGCACATAATGCCAATGCGACAGCTATGAAAGCATGGAAAGTAAGACCTGAACTTATGGTTCAGCATGCCATTAATTCCATTTTTTCAAAGAAGGTTGGGATAAAGCCTGAGAATATTGCTCTTTCAATTGTGCCTCCTACTGCTCCACCAGCTCCATGTATGAGACTTGACTTACCTTATGCAGTAGCTTTAAGAGACTTTTTCCATGAATATAAAATGAGAGCGCAACAAAACACAAAATACATGGAATCTGATATGAGAGAAGCATCTGTTACGCATACATTGAACTTAATGATATCAAGATTGACAAGCGCAGATATTCAATCAACAATTACACCTGATGAAGGCAGAAATGTACCATGGCATTATAATAATATTGCTGCAATCAGTACAGCAAAGCAAGCGATGAATGGCATGGATGGCTTAAGAGAAATGGTTAAGCTAGATCGCCAAGGACCCCTAGGTCAAGATGTAAGAGAATTAAAAGAAAGAGCAGTACTTTTCATGGAAGAAATCTTAGAAGTAGGCGGATACTTTAAAGCGGTTGAAAACGGATTTTTTGTAGATAGTGGATTCTATCCAGAAAGAAATGGTGACGGGATAGCTAGACAAATAGATGGGGGAATCGGTGTTGGCAATGTATTTGAAAGAGATGCAGATTATTTTGCACCCGTTTCTGTACATTTTGGATATAATAATATACCATCAGAATTTAAAAACCCTTCCGAAGCAATCGGAGGAGATACATTTGAAAATCCTTCAAAAATCATTTATATTGATGAGCTTGATGAAACGGATAATGTAGAAACAAGGCTGAAAGAAGCTGAAAAGTACTACGGTACAAATTTAGTGAAGCCTGAAGTTGAATGGAGAGCAGATGGAGTTGTTTGTACAACTATTTTCCTTCCATTAGATGAGAGAACTGCTGAATTTGCAGCTATAAAATGTGGAGAGAAATTAGGCCTAGAAGATGTAACAGTAGTTCATAAACAATGCTTGCATCCTTCAGAAGGAACATTGGTAGAAATAAAGGGAAAAGTAAAATTTGATATTAATATTGATGAATTAATCATACCAGAGAAGGTAGAAGTGCTTTCAAATGAAGAAATCAGAGCCGATATTCAGGAAAAGCCGCTATTTGTAGTGGCTGCAACGGTAGGTGAAGATGAACATTCAGTCGGATTAAAAGAGACATTAGATAT
>JAUQXG010000236.1 GCA_030834765.1 Lutispora sp. | reverse complement strand
AAATATTACTGATGATTATAAAGTAACCATTAAAGATGAACTATGCAGAAGATATGTGCTTAAAGGGGTTAAAAATGTAAAAATTGCTCCATCTCCACAATGGATGCAAGAAAGATTGCTTGAAGCAGATGTAAGGCCAATTAACAATATAGTGGATATTACTAATTTTGTAATGTTAGAGCTTGGTCAACCGATGCATGCCTTTGATGGAAGAGAAGTTACTACTAAGACTATAGTTGTTGAAAGAGCCAATGAGGGAGAAAAATTCACTACTTTAGATGGAGTAGAAAGAGTTTTAGATAGCAATATGCTAAACATTAAAGATGGTGATAGAACTGTTGCCATAGCAGGAATAATGGGTGGATTAAATTCAGAAGTTAAAGAAGACACTTCAATGGTTCTCTTTGAAGTTGCTAACTTTAATGGAACAAATATAAGAAATTCCTCAAAGAGATTGGGTTTAAGAACTGAAGCTTCTGCTAAGTTTGAAAAAGATTTAGACCCAAATTTAGTTGAAGTTGCAGTAGCAAGAGCTTGTGCCTTAGTTGAGGAACTTGGAGTGGGAGAAGTTATGGAAGGAGTTATAGATATTTATAATTCCCCAAGAAAACCACACTTCTTAGAGGTTGATAGTAATTGGGTAAATAAATTCTTAGGTAGTAATATATCTAAAGATGATATGAAGAAATATCTAGATAGCTTAGATTTAACTACTACAATTTCTGGTGATACTTTAATAGTTGAGTGTCCAACTTTTAGAAGTGATTTAGAAATCAAAGAAGATGTAGCAGAAGAAATTGCTAGGATTCATGGGTATAATAACTTTTCGTCTACATTACCAAGTTGTGATACAACAAAAGGTGGCAAAACAGAAAGACAAAAGATGGAAGAAAAAGTAATTGATACACTTGTAAACAGTGGATTAAATCAATCAATTAGTTATTCCTTTGTAAGTAATAAGATATTTGATAAATTACAGATTGCTGAAGATAGTTCTTTAAGAAGTGCAATAGAAATTAGAAATCCACTAGGTGAAGATTTTAAAATAATGAGAACTACAACTTTAGCATCTATGATGGAGTCTTTATCAAGAAACTATTCAAAAAGTAATGAAAGTGCATTATTGTTTGAAATAGGTAAAGTCTATATTAAAAATGAGGATGAAAACAAGTTACCTGAAGAAAGAAATATTGTTACGATAGGTATGTATGGTAATTTAGACTATCTAGAGCTTAAGGGTGTTGTAGAAAATATTGTTGATACTTTAGGAATTAATAACTCCTCTTATAGAAGAGAAAGTGAGAACCCATCCTTCCATCCAGGAAAAACTGCTGCCCTTTATATAAACAAAGATTACATTGGGGTTTTAGGCGAGGTTCATCCAGATGTAATAAACAATTATGATTTAGATAATAGATGTTTTATCGCTGAGCTAAACTTAGATTTATTAATTAAAAATGCTAACTCAGATAAAAAATATAAGGCACTTCCTAAGTTTCCAGCAATGACTAGAGATATTGCACTATTGGTTGATGATGCAGTACTTGTTCAAGACATTGAAGATACCATCAAAAAACAGGGCGGTGGAATTTTAGAAAGCGTAAAATTATTTGATGTTTACAAAGGAAAGCAGATTCCAGAAGGAAAGAAAAGCATAGCATATTCAATAGTTTATAGACATAGTGAAAAAACTTTAACGGATAACGAAGTTTCTAAAGTACACGATAAGATATTAAGAAGCTTAGAGCATAAGTTAGGTGCTGAGCTTAGACAAATGTAAAGAAGTTCCCTTTAGGGAACTTCTTTAATTTTGTTATAAATATTTTATGAAAAACAAGAAACTAACTAATAAAATCCTTTTAAATCCTTATTTTTTCACAGGTTTTCTAATAATTATGTTCAACATTACTATTTTATATGTTAAAATATAAATAACTATATATTTAAGAGGGTGTTTGTGTGAACATTATTACGGTTAAGATAAATGGAATGGAGTACAACCTAAAGGCTGAAGAAAATGATGCTTATTTACATATGGTAGCACGATATGTAGACAAAAAAATAAATAGCCTTATGGAAAATAATTCGAAGATTAGTCGTCCAGATGCAACAATCCTTGCTGCGTTAAATGTAGGAGATGAAGTTTTTAAGAGCAAAGAAGCCTATGAGAGAACAAATGAAAATTATAAAAACTTACTTAACGAACAGAAAAATTTAATCTCTGAGGTAGAGCGTTTAAAAAGCACATTGCAGCAGGTCGTTAATGAGAATAAAGAACTAAATTCAAAGGTAA
>JAUQXG010000235.1 GCA_030834765.1 Lutispora sp. | reverse complement strand
CTTGAAGGTGTAAAATGGACTCTGAAAGGAATAAGACCTGCTGTGTTAGGACTAATAGGGGCGGCTTGTTTCAAAATAGGAAAAGTATCCTTTCCTGATAGTAAAAGTGTAATCATAGGAGTTTTGATTTTTATAGGTGTTTATAAATTCAAATTAAATCCTATTGTGGCAATCCTCATTTCCGGTGTATTGGGCATATTGTTTTATGGAATTATGTAGCTATATTGAAACAGATTATTATAGAGACACCCTATGGGCATCTCTATTTTTCAGACTTATAAGGTGAAGCTTCTACAAGTTCATCTACATGCCGCAGTCCTCTTCTCCACAAATATAACATATAAGGTATGAATATGACTAACAAATAAAATTTCTGGGAAAATAGTATGAAGTCATACACTCCATGAAGCAATATAGGTATAAAAAATCCCAGCTTCATATATTTAGCTCTTACATTCAAGCTGATAAATTTCGCAATGCCTAAATAATATCCCATGACAACACCAAACAGAGCGTGGGCTGGTATGGCTGTCATGGCTCGCACAAGTGCAGTGCTAAACCCTGAACCAACAACATAGCCTATGTTTTCTACAGTAGCAAACCCTAGGGATATAAATACACAATATACGATGCCATCATACATCTCGTCAAATTCTGTATGTCTCCAAATGTAAAAGTAAAATGCTAAATATTTAAATGATTCTTCCACAAGCCCTGCAACAATAAATGCGGTATATCCTGCTGTAATAAAGTTATCACCAGGTCTTTCAAATAAATTCAATTGCATTTCAACAATTACAACAGGTATAACACTAATACAACCTATAAAAAATGCTCTAGCAAGAAGCCTTCTTGGTTCTTTTTCATATTTATCTCTTTTATAAAAATAATATAATAACGCAATAGAAGGTGCAATAGCAGTCAAAAAAAGCATCAGTGGGACTCCCCCTTTTCAATCATTCTTATTTGGTTTTCATTTAAACCATAGATTTCATAAACCCTTTGGTCTATTTTCTCTATGAAATGATTTATTTTCAAAACATAGCCATGATCTCTCAATTCTTTTGAATAGCTTAACAGCTTTTTATCTATACTTTCTAAATTCAGTTTCATCCTAAGTACAGTGTTTGGATAATAATCATACAAATCTTCACTTATTTTTTTACCATAACATTTAAAATAAAATTGAAAAAGCTTTGAATTAAGTATTGCAGTAATATATTCAAGAGGTGCATTCATCTCTTTCTTAGGGAGCAGGCAATATACATCTGCGCTGCAATAATTTCCTTTATCATCTATGTTAAATCTATTTTTGGAGGACTTGTAGGGATAAATAATCTTTGTGTTTTCAAAGATCTCTTGTTTCCTTCCCCATTGCAAATTATACCATTCCCTTACTCCATTTTTACATTCTCGTCGACTCTCCAGCCTTTGTCTGTATTGGCCTATATGCTTTATAGCATTGGGGTAACAGGCAGTATCTGTTATGGCATCTGCATATATCAAATACTTATTGGCTTCTTTCACAAAATGTATTTGTACATCGCTATTTTTTATCCAAGGCTTGATAAGCTCTTTTTCAATATTATGACTTTTAATCTCTTCTTGTGTCAAAATGAAGGCTTTATCGCAACCAGTGATGATACCTTGATAGCTTTCAAAAATTTGATCTAAACTATGAGTGCCAAAATTTTCCACCAATTCATATATATGAAGACTTTCATTCTCCAAAAGCAGCCAGCCCTGAGACTTAAGATTTTCAGAAGCAACATCAAAGCACCTAAAACTTGCATTTTCAAAAGAAAAGATTTTTGATTTTGGTTTATGTAAAAGTTTCATTACTTCAGTTTTTTTGTTACCCTGTCCCTTTTTTAAAGTGATAATACAAGTTGCAACCCCTGCATCTTTAAAAACCCCAAACCCTTCAAAATCAATAATGCTGATGACTTGGCAGTTATCTGCAATAAACCTTCTAAGCCCAACTGCTGAGGGTCCTTCAAGAAAGTACCTGGAGGTTATAAAAGACAATATTCCCCCTTGCTTCAAAAGGTCTACAGCTCTTTTTACAAAGCAATACGATATATCAGCCTTGTCTCTATAAATATCACGATAAAGTCTTTGCAGCTTTTTTTTGTATTCAGAAGGCACTTTTTTATGTCCTATGTAAGGAGGATTTCCTATTATATAATCAAAACTTCCATTCTTCATACCAGTTATATTCGATTCATCATAGAGTAAACTATCATAACAATTTAAGTTTACTTTACATTCTTGCTTCGCTAGAAAATTTAACTCTTTTTTCGCTAAGCCGATAGCCTCCTGATTTATATCAGTGCCCCATAGAATGTTTTCTACAATATATTTCTCCATACCTGAATATTTGCTGCTTAAATATTGGAAAGCTTCCGCAAGGAAGTAGCCGGCACCACAAGAAATATCAAGTATTCTTATCTCCTTATCAACTCTCAAGTCTACATCCCTTAAAGTATGAGCAATCATATATTTTACTATTTCTATAGGTGTATAAAATACACCTTTTTCTTTTCTATTAGAAATAGGCATTTCTTTTTCCAGTTGTCTGCCCTCTTCATAAATATCAGGTCTCTCCATCAAATAATCAACTCCTACCAAAACTAAAGCCCGTTTTAATCGGGCTTTTTATCGCTGTTAAATTTTTCAAACTCTATTACTTTAGATTTATCAAACTTTTGTATTTCCTTTTTTGCAATATATTCATTTATTTCAGACTTTAATGCAGCCCAAATAAATGTCAAAACTGCAACATCATCTAAAAGTCCAAGACCTATAATGAAATCAGGCACGATATCTACAGGAAAAATAAAATAGGTAAAAGCAATAATAATAAGCAATTTTCGATAAAAAGGAACTTCCTTATCCTTCACATATTCAAAAGTCATTTTTAACTTATAAAAAAAATTCTTCATTATATCACCAAATCCCGTATAAAATATAGAATTATACCTCAAATTTCTTAACCGCCAAGAAAATGATTTATTAGATTCTTTTAATCATTATTATACCAATAGAATGAAGATTATAATATAGTTTAAATTCATGAAATTTTCACATAAAGACGTTTGTTTTTAGGACAATTTTTTATCAATGTTTCAAAAGTTACATAATGTTGCACATCTAAATTTTTAGGAGTACAATCTATAAAGTGCGAATTGTACATTGTATACAATTCGCCTTTAATAATTTTTAAATAGTAAAAGGAAGTGTGTTTTATGGAAGCTGCAGCAGTAAATGTGGCAGAACGTATTTTATCAATATCTGCACTCATTCTTATTATAGGCTCTTTCTCAGGAAAACTTAGCGGTATAATAAAGATCCCTGATGTAATACTTTTTATCGTGGCTGGTGTCATATTAGGCCCACAGGTTTTAAACATCCTTAATTTTGAAGCTGTGCCTTATGGAAGCCAATTAATTTTGATTTTCGGATCAGCCTATATACTTTATGACGGAGGCCGAGAAATAAAATTAAAAGTGCTCAGAAAAGTAAAAATGACAGTAGGACTTTTATCAACTTTGGGAGTTGTCATATCAGCATTAGGTACAGGAGCCATAGCTTATATAGTATTTAAAATTCCATTTATATACTGTGCACTCATGGGCGCAGTAATAGCTTCAACGGACCCAGCAGTACTTGTTCCACTTTTCAAAAAAATGAATGTAAATGAAAGATTAAAGCAAACAATTATATCAGAATCGGCTTTCAATGATGCAGCAGGCGCAATCGTGACTTTTGCTGTCCTTGCTGCAATAAACGGCAGAGGTTTTTCACTGGTAGATAGCGGTCTTGGACTTATCAAAATGGCTCTTGGAGGAGCAGTGATAGGAATTATCCTTGGGCTCCTATCCACTTCGTTGGTAGGTCATAAAAAATATGGTATATTGTCAGATTATACTTCAATCGTTGCTATCGTTACAGTGATCCTAGCTTATGTTATAGGCGACAAATTAGGCTTCTCTGGCTTCATGGCAGTATTTATCGTAGGTATCATCTGCGGAAACAAAGGTATCCTTAACCTTCATATACCTGATGAGTGCTATGAAACACATATGAAGTTTAAAGAAGTAGTAACCTTAATACTCAGAATGCTTATATTTATTTTACTTGGGACTTTCATTGATTTCTCAACTTTAGCACTCTATTGGAAACAAGCTTTAGTTGTTGTATTAACTTTAATATTTATTATAAGACCAATATCAGTGTTTGTATCTGCAAGTCCTGATAAAAGAGCAAATTGGAGTATAAAAGAGATACTTTTTATATCATGGGTAAGAGAAACAGGTGTAATACCAGCAGCTTTATGTGGCATGCTCATAAGCCAAGGTCTGCTATACAGCGAAATCATATCTGCAGTTACATTTATGACTATCCTTGTTACAGTTTCTATTCAGGCACCCACAACAACACTTTTGGCAAAATATCTAAAGCTGGAAGACACCGTCAATTAGTTAAAAGGAAGTTTAAGACTGAATCCATCAGTTTTAAACTTCTTTTTTATATTAAGTAATTTTGGGTCTGTTTTTTGATATAATAAAATTGTTATAAAATATAAGGAGTTGATTTCATGAGCCATTTATTTTCAAAAACAAATGTAGGTAATATCTCATTAGAAAACAGAATTGTAATGCCTCCTCTTGCTTCAGGCAAATCTACAGAAGATGGATTTGTTACAGATAAAATCATTTCCTATTATGAGGAGAGAGCAAAAACTGGACTTGGGCTAATAATCATAGAACATGCCTTTATATCTTTAGAAGGTCAAGCATCTTTCAATCAAATGGGTGTACATAGAGATGATGCAATAGAAGGTTTATCAAAGCTAAGCCAAACAATACATCAATACAATGTAGCTTGTGCTATGCAGATTAATCATGCAGGCAGTCTGGCAGTCTCCGCCCCACCTGTTGCACCTTCAGCAATACAACATCCAAATGGTAAGGTTCTGCCTAGAGAGCTAACTATTAAAGAAATACATGAAGTAATAGATAGCTTCGCTCAAGCTGCTCTAAGAGTAAAAAAAGCAGGCTTTGATATGGTAGAAATACATGGCGCTCACGGCTATTTGCTTAGTCAATTTTTATCCCCTCTTACCAATAAAAGAACGGATGAATACGGCGGTTCATTAGAAAATAGAATGAGACTTCACTTGGAAGTTATCAAAGCAGTAAAAGCGCTTTGCGGTAATTTTACTTTCATCGTAAGATTAGGCTGCGACGACTTAATAGAAGGTGGCTTGACAGTTGAAGAAGCTGCAAAAGTAGCAGTAAGGCTTGAAGAAGAAGGTGCAGCCGTAATAGATATATCAGGCGGAATAGGTGGAAGCGGGAGAGACAGATTCAAGGAAGAAGGTTATTTTGCCTATATGTCAAGGGAATTGAAAAAACACTTATCTATTCCTGTTATATTGACAGGAGGGATAACCACCCCTGAGGCGGCAGAAAAGCTAATAGCTGAGGACGTAACGAACATGGTGGGTATAGGCAGGCAGATATTGATTAACCCAAATTGGGCTGAGGATGCTAGGAAGGCTCTGTTATAGGGTCAATAATGCCCGAGTCCGCAGCTTTACTTGTTATTCCACATAGGATAAAATTATAATATGATATTTCCAATTTAATCTACATACTATACGAGGAGTGATTTTTATGAATTCATTTTTAAAAAAGCTAATCGATCAAAAGTTTATGACTGAAAGTCATGGAAATTATATTGAAGAAGCAATTATGAGAAAAGATTGTATTATCATTTCAGGACATAAGGGATGGGGAATACTTCCGCTTATGGCAACAGCCAGTGCAGTGGCTAAAAGTAATTTCAAAATCAAGCAGGTAAAAAGCTTTGAAGACCTTAATGAGGAATCAGATTATTATTTAATTGCTGATCTTAGCGGTATTGACTATGCAAAGCTTATTTCTGATGCTATTTTAGTACCAAATTCATCTTTTATATGTCTCAAAGACCCTGATCATCCCTATTCAATCCTTAAAATATTAGGGGATTCTTATAAAAATAATGGAGTCACCCCAAAAGTTATTCAAGTTATTGAATGCGCTAAAGTAAATGATGAAAAACAGCTTTCCAAAATTACTCAAATCACCATGAATGCTGATGGTAAATTGACAAAAGTTGATTTTAAAGGATAATTCTACTCATTTTAAAATATCCCAGAGAAAAGTTTATTTCCTCTGGGATATTCACATTACACCTTATAAATTAGCTTTTCAAGAGACTCCCTTACGTCTGGTCTTTCTCTTTCCTTTAGATCATCAGGAAGCTTTTCTTTATCTCCCATCTTTCCTACTGCCACAACTGTCATTACATCATATTCCTCACTTACATCAAAGCTTTCTCTTAGAAGTTTTTTGCTGAAGCCTCCCATTGCATGTGTTGCTATTCCTCTTCTTTGCGCTTCTAAAGAAAGGTATCCCCATGCAGTGCCAGCATCAAATTGATGCCAGAAATTATCTTTTCCATTATAGGCAAAAGTCTTTTTCGATAAAATAGCAATAAGCACAGGAGCTGCATTTGCCCATACTTGGTTTGACTCTGTAAGTACATTTCTCATTTTAGCAAGCTTTTCTTCGTCATCCGCTACTATAAATCTCCAAGGCTGCTCATTGAAGCAGGATGGTGCATAACGTGCAGCTTCAAGTATTGCCATAACTTCTTCTTTGGGTATTTTCTCATTGCTGAATGCTCTTAGTGACCATCTCTCTTTTATTTCTTTCATAATTTCATAATTAAATTCTCTTTCCATTTTTAAGCCTCCCTATCAAATTCTTTTATTGTTTCTGCCAGGGTTTTCAACCCAAATTCTAAATCCTTATATGCCGCATAAGAATAGGATATTCTTATATGCTGACTGCTCATATGTTGATATAAATTTCCAGGGTTAATCAGTATTCCCTTTTCAAGACATCTTATAAAAAGCTTTTGCATGGATATTGGCTTTTTTAGATACAGCCATATATAGAAGCCTCCTTGGGGCAGCTTCCATTGGGCTATCTCCTCAAAGTATTTATTTAAACAGGCTGATGTGATATCCCTTCTTATTTTTAATTCTTTTTTTATATTATTTATATACTCCTCATATAACCCGCTTGATATCCATTCTGCTGCTGCCATCTGTGAAAGAGAGCTGGAACCATAGTCAGTCTGCATTTTAACGTCTGCCAATCTTTCAATCACTGCTTCCTGTCCAACAACCCAACCAATTCGTAATCCAGGGCATAAAGTCTTGGAAAGACTTCCAAGGTAAAGCACCAGCTCATTTTTATCTATTGCTTTTATTGGCATTGGCACTGTCCTGTCTATGGATAGCTCCCTATATGCATCATCCTCAATGATAGGTAATCTCTCTGCCTCACAAACCTGGAGGAGCTTTTTCCTCCTTTCCTCACTCATACATATTCCAGTTGGATTATGGAAAGAAGGTATCGTGTATAGTATCGCTGCATTTGTCTGTCTCCTATGCTTTATCACTTTTTCAAACATGATTCCATCATTGTCCAGAGGTACTCCAAACAACTTCATTCCCGCAGATTGAAATACATTTATAGAGTATATATAAGAGGGATTTTCAGTCAATATTGTTGATCCTTTATATAGTATTCCGACGGATATAAGGTTAAGAGCCTGAAGCGCACCTGATACGATCAGTATTTGAGAGGGGTGGGCTTCTATCCCCTTTGTCTGTAGATATTCACTTATGCTTTTTCTGAGGGTCAAAGAACCTTTAGGCTCCTCATACCCCAAAGACTTCATCTGCTTTAGAGAATGATCTGCTACTATATCCATCATTTTCTTGGGAAAAAGCTCCGGAGACAGTTCTCCAGTACCAAGTCTTATGATTTGCGGCTCAAATTCATATTTATTGATCTGCTGTATGGTAGAAAAATTGGGCTGATGGGTGCCTGCCCTTACATAGGACACCCAATCAGGAGGAGGAGTTTTTGAAAGCAGCGACCATGTATTGTTTTTTACTATAGTACCACCCTTTGTTTTTCCTTCTAAGAGTCCATCTGCGATCAACTCCTCTATGGCGGTCACTATCGTGCTTCTATTCACATCAAATGCCTGTGCCATATACCTTTGTGTTGGAATTTTACTCCCTATTTTCCAATACCCACTGGCTATTTTATCTCTTATATAATTTTTTACTTGTTCATACAATGGAATAGGCGAATTCTTATCCGGCTTCCAATTCTCTTTAGGCAAAACCACCCCTCCCTACAGATTATTTGGTTGGTTTATCATTTTATTGATTGGTTGAAGCATATAGGCTTGTTTATATATATAATCTAAGTATAGCATAAAATATATGGGGGTTTTAAAAAATGTTTCATTATCTTTTACAAGGTTTTTTGTTGGGTTTAGTCTATCTTGCACCTATTGGTATGCAAAATATGTATGTGATAAATACTGCGATGAGGACAAGCAAACTTCGAGCTTATCAAGTAGCATTCATCACCATATTTTTTGACATATCCCTTGCCCTAGCTTGCTTCTTCGGTATAGGACTATTGCTTGAAAGCTTACCAATCTTAAAGTATTTTATACTTGGAGCCGGAAGTATCGCTGTAATCTATATCGGAATAAATCTTATCAGAGCCACTCCTTCCATAAATGGTGATATGGATATAAATCAAACATTATCAAAAGTAATTTGGATGTGTTTTGCCGTTACATGGCTTAATCCTCAAGCAATCATAGACGGTTCCCTGCTTTTAGGGGGCTATAGAGCATCCTTGCCTTCCATTGGTTCAAGCTTTTTTATAGCTGGTGTTGCCATTGCATCTTTTAGTTGGTTTCTAGGATTAACTACGATTATTTCAATATTCAAAACTGCTATCAATGAAAAAATATTAAAATATATAAACATGGTCTGTGGCGGAGTGATCGTATTCTACGGATTAAAGCTTGGATATGCATTGATCACTATGTTGATGAAGTAATATATAGCCATAGTATCATTCTACCTATATCATTCATATAATGAAATGATGCTAATGATCAATTACTTTAAGGAGTATTAGACTGCAAAGTCAAATCAATAATAATACCGTTATTAGCTGACCACACTTTGCGTGAAGCAAATCACTATTTGCGATTATTGGGAATATTTAAAGCATCAGATAATAAGTAACCTTATCCTAAAGGCTTCGCTAATAATATAATTTGATGAGGCTTTTTCATTTCTTGCTTTTAAAAAGGTCTTATATTTCTTTAATATTAGATTTATACTATATATAAAGCACTATTTAAAATTTTTTCATTAAATTAAATAAGAAAAGAGGTACACTTAATGGATGATATAAAAACTATGCTTTCACTAAAAAATTGGGCTGTGGTTGGCGCTACACAAAACAAATCCAAATTCGGTTATAAAGTGATGAAAAGGTTAATGGATCACGGTTATACTGTATATCCTGTAAATCCAAGCTATGATGAGATTGAGGGATTAAAATGCTATGAAAGCCTAGAAGAAATAAATGACACGATCGATGTGGTTAATATGATAGTCAATCCCCAGCTAGGTTTACAATCAATTGAAATGGCTGCACAAAAGGGTATAAAATATATATGGTGCCAACCAGGGGCAGATAGTATAGAATTGATAGAAAAAGCCAAAGAAAAAAATCTTATAATCGCTCCGAACAGTTGTGTATTAGTAGAGTTAGATTAAATCTGTTTGAATATGAATTGACTTTATCACTGCTCTTCCATTATAATAATAGAAAGTAATATTTACAACGCTGCATTATTTCTGAAGGTTTGCATTGTTATCAAGGAGGGGTATGAATGGCACATGATAAGACTGTAAAAAAAGAAGAAAAGAAAAAACCAAAAGATGAAAAAAAAGAAAAAGAAAAAAAGAAATATTAAAATAAACCAGACCCTAGGGTCTGGTTTATTTTTGATCAATATCCTATATAATCTTTTCTATTCATTATCATCATATAATTTTCTCTAGGGCAATTATCTAAAACTGGAGCATCATCCTTTTTAAATCCACAAGAAAAGCAGCAATACTCTGCTCTTATATTATTGTTATTGAATTCAGCCTTTATCGTTTCTAATTTCAGCTCATCAAAACAATATTTCACTAAAGTTTTTATCGCATCTTTTCCATACCCCTTACCGCCATATATCATATCACCAATCATTATATTTATATAGCCTATATCACCGTCTATCGTCAAAAAAACATTGCCTATACTCTTATTGTCTGATGTATTAAGTATGTATCTTTTTTCATTATCATTGCAAGCACAAAACCATTCCTTCATTTTGGATTCATC
>JAUQXG010000234.1 GCA_030834765.1 Lutispora sp. | reverse complement strand
TCAATAAGAATTTTATCATTGTGGGCAAAACAGAAATAATCTGAGATGTAATGAGTGATAACCCCAAGTTTGATTGAAAATTTTTTCATAGAGATTTTGTCTAAATATAAAGGAGTCTTGATAAGCTCGTTTATGCTTCTGCATACAAATTCAATGGAATCTGACTTAAAATGTTTTATTTTCCTTAACCTTGGAGTTAGATCAGGTTTTATATTGCCGTATTCAAAGAATCTTTTGTTAAGCTTAATGTTCATCTCTTCTAGGATGAACATTCTTATTTTTTTTGACATGAATCTATGTGTAAGTATATCCATTTTTACACCTCGTTTCATTATCCGTATAGCATTAATGTAGCATATTAAATGAGTCTATATATAAAAGTACAGTTATGACTTTGTTATGGAATCGTTAAGAAATAATTTTAAAGGCTTAACTTTTACATAACTTGTTTTTAACCCTATCTAAATATCTCCTTGCATATTTTACATTAGAATAGAAATGTAGAAAGTTTTGAGGAGGAAAGATATGAAAATTGCAATCTTCAGCGATACGTTTTTACCACAGATTAATGGTGTAACAAACACGTTAGACAAGCTTATCAAATATTTTGACGAGAACTGTATAGATTATAAGATTTTCGTCCCTCAAGATTCTAATCAAGAAAATTACCAAAATAGTATATACAGTTTTCTAAGCTTTCGCTTCTTTCTTTATCCTGAGCTTAGGTTTGCCATTCCTGATGTTTTCTCCATAAAAAAGGTGGTGGAGGAATATAAGCCTGATTTAATTCATATAGTCACTCCTTTCAACATTGGATTATGCGGTCTTAAGATTGCTAAGGATTTAGATATCCCAGCAGTGGCATCCTATCATACTGATTTTTCGAAATATCTGAAATACTATAATCTTCAGTTCTTGGATAAATGGTTGTGGGGGTTTATCGGGTGGTTTCATGGTCAATTCTTAATCAATTTCTGTCCTTCCAAGGATACAGAAGATGAATTGATGAGACATGGCATAAATAATATAGAGCTATGGGGCAGAGGTGTTGATTCAGATCTCTTTTGCCCACAGAAAAGAAGTGAAAAATTTCGTGAAAAACATGGAATCCGGAACAAGATAGCCCTTCTATATGTAGGACGATTGGCGCCTGAAAAAGATATTGATGTCCTTATGGAAGCTTTTGAAGTAATCAATGAAAAATATGAGGATCGGCTGCAATTAGTAATAACGGGAAAAGGACCTTTAGAAAAAGAACTAAAGAGCCGATGGAATAAAAATGTAACATTTACAGGATATATGAAGGGTAACGAATTAGCTGAGGTATATGCATCTTGTGATATATTCGTTTTCCCATCAGTAACTGAAACCTATGGTAATGTTGTTTTGGAAGCAATGGCAGCTGGACTTCCAGTGATCGCATCGATGAAGGGTGGAGTAAAAGAAAATCTGATAAATGGATATAACGGTTTTGAAGCAGAAGCAAATCAGTATAACGATTATGCTGAAAAAATTGAAAGATTGCTTTTAGATGATGAACTAAGAAGAAGTTTAGGTGCGAATGCAAGAGAACATGCTTTAAAATATACCTGGAGTAATATATTCAATAACTTGATGCAGAATTATAAGAAAGTCTTAGAAGGTTGTGCTAAAAAGTTAAATATATCTGCTTAATAGGAGGAATTAGTATGAAAATTACGATTATTGGCGGTACTGGCTATGTTGGGCTTGTAACAGGAGTGGGTTTCGCAGCGCTGGGCCATAAAGTATGCTGCGCTGATATTGATGAGGAAAAAGTATCAAGGGTTAAAAGAGGAATCATGCCTATCTACGAAAAAGGTCTTGAAGAACTTGTGGTAAAGGGTTTGGAGGCTGAGAACTTAGAGTTTACTACTGATATAAAGCATGCAGTCCAATTTGGTGAAATCATATTTATAACAGTTGGAACGCCTGAAAAGGCAGACGGTTCAGTAGATATAAGATATCTGATAAGAGCAGCACAAGACATAGGGGAATACATGAATGATTATAAGATTATCGTAAATAAAAGCACTGTACCTGTTGGAACAGGCGATTTAGTAGAAGACATTATAAGACAAGAATCAAAATCCAGAAACTTTGATGTAGTCTCTAATCCTGAGTTTTTGAGAGAAGGAACATCCGTACAGGACTTTTTTAATCCTGACAGAATTGTTATAGGGGCTGAGAGCGAAGCTGCAGTGAGCTTTATTAAGCCTATATTTCAATCCTTTAAAGATATACCTTTGATCATTACTGATAGGAGAAGTGCTGAAATTATCAAGTATGCAGCAAATACTTTTCTTGCAGCAAGACTTTCTTTTATTAATGAAGTTTCTGAACTTTGCGGAAAGGCAGGAGCTGATGTACAAAAGGTAGTGGAGGCATTAGGCTATGATAAGAGAATAGGCAAGAGCTATTTAAATCCAGGCTTAGGATATGGGGGACCATGTCTTGTAAAAGATATAAAAGCCTTTATCAACACATTTGAAGAATATGACTGCAGTTCTACTGTGCTTCAGGCAGTATACAAAAGAAATGAAGATCAAATGGACAATGTGATGAAGCAAATATTTAAAATATTAGGAGATGTAAAGGGAAAGACAGCTTCCATACTTGGATTAGCCTTTAAGCCTGGAACCAGCGATGTTAGAAACTCTCCTGCGCTGAAGCTTATTAAAAGGCTGCAGCTTGCTGGTATGAAAATAAAGGCATATGATCCAAAGGTAAAAACCCTTTATGAAGAATACGGAGGCCCAGTGGGCCATAGGGAGAACCTTTATGAGGCCTGCAAGGATGCGGATATTGCCATCATAACAACAGAATGGGAAGAATTCAAAAGTATTGATTTTAACAGATTAGGGCTTCTTATGAAAAAAAGAAATTTATTTGACGGAAGAAATATTTTTTCAGTAGATGATATGGAGAACACAGGCTTTAACTATTTCTCCATAGGAAGGAAATCTATTGATTTAGAGGCTGGAGATGAATATATGAAAGTGGCTTTGTAAGTATAACAATATTATTTGCTCAGCGATAAATACTGCAACAAAATAATTGCTGAGGGATATTGAGATAAATCGGAAGAATCCCTCACTTCGTTTAGCGAGGTGGGGGATTCTTCTATTACCACTATTTTAATTTCATTTTATTATAGAACTTGCACGATCATGCACTTCAGATAGTAAGACTCATCAGAGCCGAACATGATGGGGTGATCCTTTGACTGGGTGCGGGATTCCACTAATCTTAATATCTTTCTTGCATCCTTTGCTGCTTCTTTTAGCATTTTTGTAAAGATTTCAGGATACATATAATGTGAGCAAGAACAGGTAACAAGAAATCCTCCTGGCTTAACCAGCTTCATGCCCCGCAGATTTATTTCCTTATATCCTCTATAAGCACCTTCTAGTGCTGACTTAGTTTTGCAGAAGGCTGGGGGGTCTAAAATTACCACATCAAACTTTTCGCCTTGTGTTTGATATTCTTTCAAAAGATCAAATACATTTGCAGTGATGCCCTTTATTTTATCCTCCAGACCATTTAGTTTAGCATTTCTATTTACATATTCTATGGCATGTTCAGATATATCTACTGCTGTTACTTCCTTAGCTCCATAGTAAGCTGCATGCATAGAGAATCCGCCTGTATGACAGAAGGTATCTAGTACTTTTGCATCCTTTACAAAGGGTTTAAGAGCAGCTCTGTTTTCTCTTTGATCCAGAAAATATCCTGTTTTCTGTCCATTTTCTATATCTACAAGCATTTTTACTTGATTTTCTAATATTTCCACTGTAGTATCAAAAGGACCTTTTAGGAATCCTTTTTTTTGCTCAAGGCCCTCTTTTTCTCGTAACTGCACATCGTTTCTTTCATATATTCCCTTGGGTTGGATGATTTCTTCCAGAAGATCAACGATCATATCTTTATATTTTTCTATACCTAAAGATAATGTCTGAATGCTCAGATAGTCTCCAAATTTGTCTACGATGAGAGCAGGTATCAGATCAGCTTCTCCGAAAACAACACGGCAGCTTTCTGTATGACCAAGCATTTTCCTATATTCCCAGGCTGTTGTAATTTTCTTTCTGAAAAATTCTTTATCTATCTCTTCTTGCTGTCGAGTGAGAAGTCGGACTAAAATCTTGGATTTGGGATTTATATATCCCCTGGCAAGAAAGTTGTTTTTGAAACTATAAACATCAACTATATCCCCAGGTTCGTAGTTGCCTTCTATTTTCTCAACCTCATTATCAAATACCCATTGATTACCAACCTGTATATCCTTTTCTTCGCCTCTTTTTAGAATTATCTTTGCCATTTATATCTCCTTTTTATAGATGATTGC
>JAUQXG010000233.1 GCA_030834765.1 Lutispora sp. | reverse complement strand
ATGATAATACTTTCCGCCAATTTTAACCAAATTCCAGGAATGCGGTATATTATCTGCTTCTCCATAAATATAAATACTTTCTACTCCTGCTTCGGTTAAAAGCAAGCCTAAAAGTCTGGTATAAGCATCACATACCACATGTTTGTCCTTTAAAATTCCTATGGCTTCAAAATAATATCTTAATCCGAAGGGATTTGGATCCTTAGGTTGCATAAAGCTATATTCAGCACGGTCAATCACATATTTGTGAACGGCGGCCAGCTTTTCCAGATCGCTCATATTTTTATTTATTATTTGGTCGGCTATCTTTTTAACTTCAGAGGTGACAAAATCATACTCCTCTTGTGTATAATAAGGCGGTTGCAAGTATTCATTATAAATTTCAGAGGCTATTATCTTAGGTCGGGCTTGAGGAGATACAAGATATTCTCCGTCTGCTTTTAATATGCCCATTCCCAAGGATACACTGGGATAAGGCTGAACTGCTGCAAGCCCGTCTTGGAATGATTGTGCAGCTACATATAAAGGCTCTTTGAAGGCTGACCCGTCTTTATTTATATATCCGTAAGCTAAAATAGGGTCACTATAGGGGTCGCTATATATACCTTCAATTGTTACAAGAGCATGTCCGTCATTGAAGCTTTCAGCTCTCACGAATTTATGCTTTTTATTTGTTTCAGAGGAATATATTTCATCGAATATCTTTCCGTCCATATCCATAAATGAGAATGTATCTCCCCCATTTATCAATACCATGCCGTCTTTTATGCTGCTGACAAAGCCTTCCGGCATCTCTACCGGCTCCAATTTTGTATTTATCAGATAGCGGGAGAATTTAAGCTGTTTTCCGCTGGAATCATATTCTCCATAGGGTATTTGAGGGAAGGATTCTACGCTGTCATCCAGTATATAGTAGGAAGGACCTCCGCTAAATATTGGTTTTACAACCTTTAAATCATCGGTGATGTAACCCACCTTTGGGCTGACACTGCCGCGACCTGTGGGTATATCGCTTATTTCTGTATGTATTCCGGGTATCGTAGAGCTGTTTCCGTAATAATAGTAATCTGTCTTAAGCACAACATTGCCTTTTTTATCTATCAAGCTTACTTTTTCATCATTGCCGGTTATTACTGCATATCCGTTTATGAAGGAATAACCGCTGACAAACTTCTTATCAAATGCAAGCTTGCCGCTGTTATCTATATATCCGATATAAGTAAGCTGGCTATCTTCTTTATCAAAGCATCTTACAAGAGCCAGCCCATCTGAAAATTCCCATGCTGCTTGAAAACTAGGAGGGATTATCCAGCTTCCGTTTTTATCAACATAGCCGTATTTTCCGGAATTTGTATCGAGGTTAGGCTTTAATTCTATGTTTGTTGAATTGTTTGTATCTGCAAATGTTATGACAGAGGATAAAAGCAGTATGCAAATAATACTGATCATTATTTTTTTCATATTTAGGTCACCTCTTTCCTGTTTATTTCCAATTAATTTTGCCGTCTGGAGTTACTTCAGCTTTTTTTCCGTTTAAGGAGAATCTGTAATTAAAATCTCCAAGTATTTCTACCTTATCGAATAGTGGAGCCACCAGCCAGGTACCATCTTTTTTCAGCAAGCCGTACAGCGCCATATTCTTTTCTGTAGAATATTGCAAAGCCAGAGCAATGCCGTTATTAAAAGGAAAGCCATGGACAAAGCTAACCTTTTCACCAAGTATGATATTGCCGCTATGATCTATGTATCTCCCCCCTGAAGGTGTAAATACAAAAGCAAGACCTTCGCGGTATGAGGTTGCAGCTGAATATGTGCTGCTCACTTTTTTACCGTTTGAATCAATAAAATAGCATTCGGTGTAGCTGGGCTGTACAAGGCCTTTGCCTTCACTGAAAGGATGTGCATATTGGTATGCTATATTATCCAGAAATTTGCCATCCTTTTTTATATATTTTTGTTTTCCGTTTATCGTTACAACTGCAATATCATAATCTCCTACCCAAAGCATGCTTTCGGAAACAGGCTCAATCACAGTTCCGTCCATAAATACGATACCCCATTTTCCTCCCTTTTGTATGTGGAAATAATCATAGTATCTGCCGGGGTCAGCAGAATTCACTGCTCTGAAGGCAGTATCCCAAACCGGCTTTACTATATAAGAATAATCCTTTCTTACATATCCTACCTTGTCTCCCTTTGTAACTCTTGCTGCCTCAGCCTCAAACATACCTATAGAATCATAGTCACCGACGGCACTGTTCTTTTCTTGTGTAATTGAGGTAAAATCACTGTTTAAAAAGAATTCCTTGCCATCTTTCTTTACCTTGACAACCGAAGGGGTGCTTTTATCATCCTTATAGGAATAGGATTTATATCCATCCGGAGTTATAGTCTCTGTTCTTATTTGCTTTGTATAAAAGTTTGTGTATATGTAATCATAGACCGGCTCAAGTATAACCTTGCCGTCTCTGCCTATTATTCCTTCTTTGCCATTCAATTTTACTTTGGCATAGCCATCTACAAAGGAGGAATATATTTCGTCATATTTTGGCTCTATTAAATATGAATTGCTGATTATGTCAAATACTCCTTTTTTTCCTTTAACTTCAACAAGGAGCAAGTCAAAGCCGCTCAATCTGCCTGCTGAATCAAATCTTTTATCATCTACAGGCTTGCCGTTTTTATTTACTATTACAGTTTTTCCGTTCAGCTCTGCATAAATCCAACTGTCGTAGTTGCGCAAATCATCATATATAGGTTCTACTATTTCATTTCCGTCTTTTCCTAAAAGCCCGTATTTTTTATTCAATTCGGTCATATAAAGAACATCTTCCGAATCCCAGTGCCAAAACCAATCATACTTAGGCTGTATAACCTTTCCGCCGTTAAGATAGAAGCCTGTTTTTTCTTTTCCATTTATCTTTTTTGTAATTCTGACTCCATAATCTGTTGCAACCATAACAGAGGAGTATTCAGGCTCAATAAGCTTGTCTCTTTTTATATCATAGAAGCCGTATAAATCATCTGTCCTCACATCGATATAGCCTAGAGCAGTATCATATTTACCAACAGAAATAAAGGAATATTTCGTATCAATAATAAGCTTTCCTTTTGAATCAAGCAAACCATAAAGCTTCTTACCATTTTTTTCGATATACACAATATTATATCCGCAGCTTCCGGCTGACCAATAATTAGTGACACCATCAAAATGAGGGTTTACAAAGTATGACCCATCTTTAAGCACAAAGCCGTACTTTCTTCCGGACTTGGCTTCGCCGACCCCTACCATTGCGACCTCTGTATTTGTTCCGGGTATTTTATGAAAGTCTCTTGTTTCATCAAACTTAGGATTGATTAAGTAAGAACCATTTTTGTCAATAAATCCATATTTAATAGGTTTGCCAGGAGCTCCAACTCCCACAGAAGCAGCCCCCAGTGAGAATTCGCTTGCATCTTGGTATTTTGGTTTAATCACTATCTTGCCTGCATTGTCAATATAACCGTATGTCCATTGACCTCCCCATATGCCTGCAGCAGCTCTGTCTTCGGAGTATTTCCCTATGTAGTGAAACAGAGTGGATGTATTATCTTCTGCATTAGTGATGGATGCAATCATTGAAAAAGTAATAAAGATGATGAGAAATAACTTAAGTTTTTTCATATGTATGTCCATGCACTATATTTCTCATAAAATGCTGTTTAAGTGATGGCATGGACTCGGTCCCCCTTTTCTATTTATTTTAGTTATTTCAATCTTACCTCCTTTAATAGTCTTAGGAACAATATTGATTATGGATTTTATCTTCAAAGTACTCACATAAATAACCACTTTGCTAAATTAATTTTATAATATCAAAAGAATTATTGTATATCAATATTTATGGTATGGCATCCGGCATCTTTTATTGTTGTATTTGTATTATCATTCATATATAATAATGAAGTAAATCCAATGTTTAAGTGAGGTAGATATGAGTAATTGTAAAAGGACTAGTATAGGCGGTCAAGCGGTTATTGAAGGTGTCATGATGAAAGGCGTTGAAGATCTTGCTACTGCTGTGCGTAAGCCTGATGGTGAAATAGAAATAAAAAAAGAAAAATTAAAAGGTAATAGAAAAAAGATAGGCAAAATTCCAGTTTTAAGAGGAATTTATGCGTTTGTAGATTCTATGGTTCTTGGTGTTAGCTGTCTGATGTACTCGGCAGAGTTTTTTGAGGAAGAAGAAGTAAAACCTGACAAAAAGCTTAGTAAGTTAGATAAGTTTATGAATGATAATGTGATAACCATAGCAGTGATTATATCCATTTTGTTTTCTACAGGATTTTTTATTTTACTGCCTACGGTGGCTGTAAATTTTGCCCATAGAATAAGCAGCAATCCATTTGTTCTGAATATTATTGAGGGTGTTGTGAGAATTGCCATATTTTTAATATACATTTTGGCGGTTTCAAAACTTGAAGATATTAGAAGAGTGTTCCAATATCATGGAGCAGAGCATAAAACCATATTTTGTTATGAAAGTGGAGAAGAGCTTACAGTTGAAAATGTAAAAAAGCATGGAAGATTGCATCCAAGATGCGGAACTAGCTTTCTTTTCATTGTAATGATCGTAAGTATTTTGATGTTCTCACTTTTCAGATGGCCTACTTTGCTTGTGAGATTGGCTACGAGAATACTTCTTTTGCCAATTGTTGCAGGACTTTCTTACGAAGTGATCAAATGGGCAGGAAGAAGCGATTCTGCTTTTAGCAAGTTTGTTTCAGCACCAGGAATGTGGCTTCAGAAAATCACAACTGCAGAGCCGGATGAAAAGCAGATTGAGGTTGCCATTGCCGCACTGAAAGCTGTATTGCCTGCAGATAAAGAGGCGGATAACTGGTAATGTACACCATAAAAAGCCTTTTAAAAAAGGCCGTAAATCTATTGAGAGAAATAAATACAGGCACTGAATTTCTGGATGCGGAAGTATTGCTGATGCATTTTCTTCAAGTGGATAGGGTAAGACTTATCGTCGATAGCGAAAAATCAGTGGAGCCATCTATTGCAGATCAGTTCCTCCATGCAATAGAAGCTAGAAAGTCAGGTAAACCGGTTCAATATATTACCCATAAGCAGGAATTTATGGGCATGGAGCTTTTTGTGAAAGAAGACGTTTTGATACCTAGGTCAGATACTGAAATTGTAGTAGAAAAAGCTATTGAACTAATAAAATCTAGAGAAAAGCCTATAATAATAGATATGTGTACCGGAAGCGGAGCCATTGCTGTTTCTATGGCATATAATATGAAGGATGCGATGGTTTATGCAATTGATTTATCTGATGAGGCGATTTCTTGTTGCAAGGAGAATATCAATCGATATCATTTAAATGATAGAGTGACTCCATATCAGGGCAATCTTTTTGAGGCTATTGAAAAATTAGATTTAAAGGGAAAAGTGGATATGATTATCTCTAATCCGCCTTATATCCCTACGTCTGATATAGAAAGCTTAGGAATCAATGTGAAAGATTTTGAACCTCATCTGGCATTAGACGGAGGTACAGATGGCGTAGATTTTTATAGGGCTATAACAAAGCAAGCACCCAAGTATCTAAAAAATGGCGGGATGCTGGTTTATGAAATTGGTTATAATCAAGGACAAGAGATCGTAAAATTAATACAGGAGTCGGATTTTTATGAAAATGTGGAAATTACAAGAGACTTAGCCAGCTTAGATAGATGTGTGAGTGCCAACTGCGTTGGTATGAGAAAATGATAATAATATGAATTGATGAAAACAGGAGTGATAATAATGCTGGATAAGCTTGAATTTATAGAAGAAAAATATGAAGACTTAGGACATAAAATAAGTGACCCGGACATCATTGCAAATCAAAATGAATGGAGAAAGCTCATTAAGGAGCATTCAAGCCTTGAACCTATTGTAAATAAATTTAAAGAGTATAAGTCTCTCCGTAAGCAGATTGAGGAATCGAAACAAATGCAGATGGAAAGCAATGATAAAGATTTTGAAGAGATGATAAAGCTTGAACTGATAGAGCTTGCAGATAAATTAGAAGCAGCTGAAAAGGATTTAAAGCTATTGCTTTTACCTAAAGACCCCAATGATGACAAAAACGTTATTATTGAAATCAGAGGCGGCGTAGGCGGAGAAGAAGCAGCTCTCTTTGCAGGAAATTTATTTAGAATGTACACAAGATATGCAGAAAGACAGGGCTGGAAAATAGATATATTAAGCTCCAATCCTACAGATATAGGCGGCTATAAAGAGATGATCTTCTTAATAGAAGGAAAAGGTGCTTACAGTAAGCTAAAATATGAAAGTGGCGGTCACAGGGTTCAAAGGGTTCCTGACACGGAATCAAGCGGCAGAGTTCATACCTCAGCAGCCACTGTTGCAGTGTTGCCTGAAGTGGAAGAAGTGGATGATGTTTACATTGATATGAATGACGTTAGAATAGATGTATTCCGCTCAAGCGGACACGGAGGACAAAGCGTTAACACCACGGACTCTGCAGTAAGAGTAACCCATATGCCTTCTGGAATTGTAGTATCCTGCCAAGATGAAAAGTCTCAATTGAAAAATAAGGATAAGGCCATGAAAGTTTTAAAAGCTAGGCTTTTGGATATGGAAATTCAAAAACAAAACGCTGAAATTGCAGGAGACCGAAAAAACCAGGTAGGCTCGGGGGATAGAAGCGAAAGAGTCAGAACCTATAACTTTCCACAAGGAAGAGTTTCCGATCACAGGATCGGATTAACCATATATCAGCTAGATGCTTTTATGGACGGTGATTTAGAAGAAATGATAGATGCACTGACCACAAATGATCAAGCACAGAAATTAAAGGATGCAATATAGTTGCATCTTTTTTTTATACTCTCTCATATATAGCTTTTGTCCATGAATAGAATATAGATAGCCAACAATTTTATTGGCAAAGAGCAGTGGGGAGGTATTCTATGAGCAGACTTATGGCTGTTACAATCATCGGTTTTATATCTGGAATGGTAGGTACAGGGCTTGGAGGATTGCTGGTATTTTTTTTGCGAAAACCGTCTAAAAGGTTTATGGGAGTATTGCTAGGTTTTACCAGTGGAATTATGCTTTCTGTAGTTTGTTTTGATTTATTGCCGGAAGCCTTTGAAATGGCAGGAATGGCAATTGGATTTATTGGAACAATATCAGGAGTGCTAATTATAATGGTGATAGAAAATTTTATACCTGATAATAAAAGTTTTTCTAAAAACAATATATCAGATTTTATGAAAAGTGGAATATTGATGGGCATAGGAATCGCACTGCATAATTTTCCCGAAGGCCTGGCTGTAGGCTCTGGCTTTGCAGCAAATAATTCATTAGGTCTAGGGCTAGCCATCGTAATCGGATTGCATGATATGCCTGAAGGGATAGCCATGGCAGCGCCTTTAAAAATAGGAGGAATGAATAGCTTCAAAATACTTATATATACCATATTGGCAGGAGTACCAAATGGAATAGGTGCTTTTATTGGGGCATTGCTTGGACAGATATCACCTATTTTTATATCAATGTGTTTAGGTTTTGCAGGAGGTGCCATGCTATACATAACCTGTGGTCAGCTAATTCCAAAAACCCAACAAATATATAGGGGAAGAATATCAACATTAGGGATGATCGCAGGAATGATGGTGGGGATATTGATTGTTTATATGGTTTAATCACGAAATTCGGATTACCAGTAGGGAAAGCTAGGGAATTTTTTGGGGGAAGGGTTCCAGGTTCCAGGCTCCAGGTTCGAGGGCTAGGGCAGTCCTTTGGAGGGAGAGTCATATCTAATCATGTAAAACAAATGAGGAGCTGGAAAGATAGTCCCAAGGCTTGCAACACGAAACAATATTATGCTATTATTATATGAGATTTATTTTGGGAGGTTTTTTCTATGCTTACAAAGATTTATCAGCTTGATGAAAATAATATAGATATGAAGTTCATTGAAGAAGCCGCAAATGTCATTAGACGAGGAGGCACTGTTGTTTTTCCTACAGAAACAGTTTATGGCATCGGCGCCAATGCCATCGATGCAAATGCAGTTTCTGCTATATTTACAGCAAAAGGAAGACCTTCAGATAACCCTTTAATTATACATATTTCATGTATTGATATGCTCCTCTATTCTATAGGGGAGCCTTTGTCTGAAAAAGCAGAAATGCTTATTAAAAAGTTTTGGCCCGGCCCTTTGACATTGATCTTTAAAAAGTCTAGTGGAATACCTTTGGAAGTTACAGCAGGATTAGATACAGTAGCTGTAAGAATGCCAGATAATAAGATCGCTTTAAAGCTAATAGAAAAAAGCGGAGTGCCAATCGCCGCTCCCAGTGCCAACCTTTCAGGGAAGCCAAGCCCCACCTCCGCTTTTCATGTAATAAATGATTTAGAAGGAAGGGTAGATACCATACTTTGCGGAAAAGATTCAAGAATAGGTGTAGAATCTACAGTTCTTGATATTTCAGGAGATGTGCCTACAATACTTAGACCTGGCGGTGTTACATTAGAGCAGCTGAAACAAGTTTTAGGCGAAGTCTATATAGACCCCGGACTAACAGATAACATGACGGTACCAAAATCTCCAGGTATGAAATATAGCCACTATGCACCTTCTGCCCCAATGCAAATAATTGTAGGGGAAGCAGATAGAGTTGAAAAAAAGATTCAGCAGCTTATAGATGAAAATAGATTGCTTCATAAAAAAATAGGAATTTTAGCAACAGAAGAAACAAAGAATAAATATAAGAATTGCACTGTTATTTCTATGGGAAGCAGAGAAAATACAAAAGAGATTGCATCAAATATATTTAAAGCTTTGCGGGAATTTGATGAGAAAAAAGTTGATATCATATTTGCAGAAGCTGTGGATGAAAAGGACATGGGTCTCGCAGTGATGAATCGAATGAGAAAAGCAGCCGGATTCCATATGATTGAGGTGTAGATTTATGAAAAGAATACTTTTTGTTTGTACGGGAAACACTTGCAGAAGCAGTATGGCACAAGAGCTTTTTAAATATCTTTTGAGTATAAAAAATATTGCTGACAAATATCATGTATGCTCTGGGGGAACATCGGTTTTTTTAAAGATGCCGGCTTCAGACCATGCCATAAAAGTCTTAGAGGAATTGAAAGTTGATTTAAAAGACCATCAATCAAAACCACTCACAATAGAAATGATAAAAGAAGCCGACCTGGTACTTACCATGACTAGAGTCCATAAGATATTTGTATTGGAAGCAGTGCCAGAAGCTGTCTCTAAAGTATACACTTTGAAAGAATATGCAGAGGAAGGCGCATCAGGTGCTGATGTGGCAGATCCCTATGGCGGAGATATTGAAACATATAGAAATTGCAGAGATGAAATACTGGATAGCCTGAAAAAGGTTTTGAATAAATTAGAAATGGAGGAGTAAAAATTGAAAATTGCATTAGGAAGCGACCATGGCGGTTATTTGCTTAAAACAGAAATAAAGGCGCACTTGGAAAGTAAAGGATATGAAATAGAAGACTTTGGCTGTTGTACACCGGAAGCAGTAGACTACCCTGACATAGGACAGGCGGTTGGAGAAGCTGTGGCAGCAGGTAAGTTTGAAAAAGGAATACTATGCTGCGGAACGGGAATAGGGATATCTATTTCAGCAAATAAGGTTCCTGGAGTGAGAGCAGCCCTTTGCGGAGATTGCTTTTCAGCAAAAGCATCCAGAGAGCATAACGATGCCAACATTCTGGCTTTGGGAGAGCGTGTTATAGGGGTAGGCCTTGCAAAGATGATAGTAGATATATGGCTAGAAAACGAATTCTTAGGAGGCAGGCATGGCTGCAGAGTTGATAAGATAAAGGCCATTGAGGATAAATTTAGTAAATAATTTTAGGAGGAGAAAAGATGGAATACAAAAATGTTACGGTGATGAATCATCCATTAATTCAGCATAAGCTTACCATACTTAGAGATATAAATACGGGTGTTAAGGAATTCAGAGAATTAGTAGAAGAGCTTGCAATGCTCATGGGCTATGAGGTTACAAGAAACCTTTCCATAGAAGAAGTCGAAATTGAAACGCCTGTGTGTAAGACCAGGTCAAAGGTCATAGCTGGTAAAAAGCTTGGCATTATTCCAATCTTAAGAGCCGGATTAGGCATGGTAGATGGAATGCTAAGATTGATTCCTGCGGCAAAAGTTGGACATATAGGACTTTATAGAGATCCAGAAACCTTAAAGCCTGTTGAATATTATTGCAAGCTTCCTTCAGATGTAGCGGAAAGAGATTTGATCGTATTAGATCCGATGCTGGCAACAGGTGGATCGGCAGCAGCAGCCATTGGCTTTTTAAAAGAAAGAGGGGCAAAAAGCATAAAGCTTGTTGTGCTTATCGCTGCGCCAGAAGGAATAAAGGTAGTAGTGGAAGCCCATCCTGATGTAGAGATATATGTAGCGGCAGTAGATGAAAAGCTAAATGATCACGGATATATCGTACCGGGTCTAGGCGATGCAGGAGATAGACTTTTCGGAACAAAATGAAGAAATAGGATAAATAAAATAAAGGAAGTGTCTTTAAGGGAAGCTTAAAGACACTTCCTTTATTTTATAACAATGATATATCAACAGGATGCATTTTGAGCATCAATCATTGAACTGATACAAAATGTACAGAAAATGTTCAGAGTGTTTTGCTAAAATAGTTAGGCAGCCATAGATCAATATTTATTATATAGGAGAATGAGAATAGCATATGGAAAATCTAAAGTATCATAAGATTCTTATATTATACATTTTAATCATAGCTGCTGGTTTGATTGTAGGCTCTATCTCCTTCTGTTCTTTCTCATACTTGGATAACGATATTTTAAAAATACCTCCAGAAAGCTTTTCAGATGGGAAGAATGATCTAAGCTACAGAATGTTAAAGAATACTTCACTTGATTCTATGGTTTTTAGGGCATACGTAAGTGAAGTGAAGTTAAAAAGCATAGGAGACGATAATTATGCCCTCTTGGTCTATGGATTAAATTGTCAAGCTTATGGTATTTATTTTAACAATACTTTTTTAGGTTCTGTAGGAGATATGAAAACTGCACGCAGCAATATATGGAATTCCATGAACTGTTTTTTTATAGATAAAAATATGGTACAACAAGATAACGAATTGAGAATAGAAATGAACAGCCTATATGATATAGGATTATCATCAATGCCAATATATATCGTTGATATTTCAAATTTAAACAAGCAGCTTGGCAGGACAAAATTTTTTACTGAAGGGATCAATTTAATCAGCATTGGTCTAACTATTTTCAGCAGCATTATTGTATTTCTGCTTTTTTGGATTTCAACACCCAGGAATACTTCGTACCTTTATTTTTCTGCCGCATTGTTTTTTTTGGCAATTTTTACATTGGACTATACTACATTTTATAGTTTGCCCTTTAGCTATTTTACATATAAAAAGTTGATATTCTTGGCTCTTTATCTTTCTGTAGCTGCAGCATCCATGGGAATATATAAATTCTTTCATCATAAGACGGATATGATTATAGCTATCGTGACTATAGTTGGAATAATATTCTTTGAAATCGTTTCAAAAGATATGATAACCTTTAAGAACATCTACAATTACTACAATGTCATTATTATCATAAATATATTGAGCTGGCTGCATACAACATATAAAAATTTAAAAAAGAGCGAAGAAGCAAAGATGTTTTTTATAGGGAATATTTTGTTCCTCCTGTTTGCAGCTTTAGATGTGTATAGGACGATAAGCGGCCATGCTTTCAACTTGAGTACTTTATTTATATATGCTTTTATCTTTTCAATGATATCTATTATTCTTTTTTTTAGTGAGCATCTAAACAAGGAGAAGCAGCTATATTCGGTCAATATAGAGCGAAAAAAAAGCTATGAAGCTTCAATAACAGATGGTATGACAGAATTGTACAATCGTGCCTATATGACAGATATGATGAAAAAAGCGACTCCCCCATATTCAGTGGTGATGTTGGATATAGATAATCTAAAAAAAGTCAATGATTCTTTTGGGCATCGTTATGGGGATGCTGTCATTTGTCACGTTGCTTCTAATTTGAAGAAAAATATTCGCAGCAATGATTTGACTTTCAGATATGGAGGTGATGAGTTCTTTGCTATTCTCTTTGGATGTACAGCTGAAAGTGCGAAGAAGACAATGATGACGGTAGTAGATAGCATTGAAGCTAATTGCCTGGAAGTGGATGGGCAAGCCATTCCTGTTACTTTGTCAGGCGGGGTGTACTATGTAGGAAAATGGGAGGATACTAAAAGTATATTTGATAAAGTAGACTCATCTTTATATCACTCCAAAAACAAGGGTAAAAATGAGATAAGCATCTATATTTCTGGATAGCTGTATCATGTGCTTTTGCATATTTCGTAAAAGCTTCCATGAAATGCTGGAAGGAGTATGCTATGTGTGCAGAAAACTAATTTTTGCTGCATAGCATACTCCTATATAAAGCCTGTATGGAATTGCTTGGTGCAATCCCCAGCTCAGATTTGAACAATCTTTTCACAGTATTATAATGGGTGATGAATGCAACTCGGTCCTTCTTTATAAAATACAGTTTTAAAAGCATTTCATGAGAAGATTCATCTAAAGAAAATCTTTCTAAAATTATTTTGAGTATTCTTTCAGCCGAAATATAATCATTTCTTTTCATATAATAGTTCACAAGAGAATCTCCCAATTTGCAATATTTTTTTGAATATTCTTCTCTTTTGGATAAGGACCAAATATAGTCGTTTTCTTCCAAATAATCTTCTTTATATAGTGAAAATGCCTTTTCATACTTTTCAATGTTATCTTCTGTTAGGATGGTATAAAAATTAATGATAGAATCAAATTCAGCA
>JAUQXG010000232.1 GCA_030834765.1 Lutispora sp. | reverse complement strand
TAATATAAAAGAACTAATAGATTAATATGAAAGTTTATATATGAATTAGTATAAGAATTTCATATTTTTAGAAGTTTTAGAGCTGCAGCTTATTTAGGAGGATTAGATATGGAAAGGCTAAAGGTTGGATTGGCTCTTGGATCAGGTGCATCGAGAGGATTAGCACATATAGGTGTTATTCAAACTTTGATAGAGAATGACATACCTATTGATTATGTTGCAGGATGCAGCAGTGGTGCCTTGATTGGTGCAGTTTTTTGCTGTGGTGTTAACTTAGATATTATAATTGATATTGCAAAAAGAATGGATAGGATAAACTGGATAGATTTTGTAGTAAACAAAAAGGGAATGATTGCTGGAAATAAAGTTGAGGAATTCATTAGACTTATTACAAAAAATAAAAACTTAGAGCAGCTAGATGTTCCTCTTGAAATTGTTGCAACAAATTTAACGAATTCTCAAAGATATGTATTTAGAAATGGAAAAGTTAGTAGAGCTGTAAGAGCTAGTATATCTTTGCCCGGAATATTCTGTCCAATTGAGATGGATGATATGATGTTAGTAGATGGAGGGGTTATTGATAGAGTGCCCACTTCAGTGGCAAAAGATATGGGAGCTGATATAGTTATAGCTGTGGATGTAGGAATTAGCATGGTAGAAGATAAGTTTAATAATATGGTTGATATCATTTTACACTGTTTAGAAACAATGGAGAATGAAATATTAAAAAGCAGAATGACCGATGCCGATGTATGCATAAGACCTTTCATAAAGAATATAGCCCCCCTTGACTTTACTCAAGTGGAAATATGTATAGAAGAAGGCCGCAGAGCAGCTTTAGAAAAAGTACCCCAAATAAAAAGGCTATTACAAAACAATAATGAAAATAGTGCTTAATAAATCGGCGAAGTATAATAGTCTTTGCCGGCTTTTTTATTTTTACCTGTGTTAGTCAAAGAATAAATATCCGTTGATAAAATATCTAGTTCAAAAAGCCTTGCTAGCTCAGGGCTTTCTGTCTTGAAATCGGCAACTTTTGTTATGATAGGATAATTACACTTATCCTTTAGGCGTTTTAGTAGAAATTTACCTTTATCATTGAAACCAAGTACTCTAATATAAGCTGGAGTTAAATTTTGCTTAAATAAAGCAGTATCTGATCTTGTGATATTAATAAGCATATGTATCAGGAGTCGTTGTAAATTAGTCCTAGTATATCTTTTTACTTTGATATTTTCTAATAGTTCTTCAATGTTTGAACAAGATAATGCATATTTTTTTATGCGATTTTCAATTCCCTCATTTGCATTGAAAAAATCTTTCATTTCTTCAGATTTCATTCTTCTGAGTTGATATAGCATGATATCTGACAGACTATTTAATGAAATCGGTATATTTCCTGATTGAATTTGATTATTTGTGATATCCCAAACAAAATGGGGAACAGTAAGTTTTAAATTTTCACTCATACCATTTTTATATAGCTCACGCCTTATAGCCGAAGCGCTAGAGATTGTGCTTTTAATAGTTAAATCATTATAATCATTTGTTCGTTTTATTGTCGTAGGTTTTATGCTGCTGTCTAATTTTATAATAGATTTTAAGTATTCAATAGCAAGAGTATTATTAGGGTTTTCTAAAGCTTTCTTGTCAGGTATATCATCAAATGATTCTAAATAAGCAGATAATGATATAGATAACGCCTTAGGATATGAAAATCCTTTTGCAATATTTATTTTTATAAGATTTTTTAATTCAGCTGGTTCAAAATAAAGTATTTTAGAAATTTCCTTTAATTGATTGATGTCTCCAGATTCACTTCCAAAGCACAGAAAGTCTATCATATTCATAGAGTTAAGTATTTTCATCGCGCCATAGGCAAAGATTTCAGCAGGCTGGCATGAATATACGATAGGAAGCTCTATAATCAGGTCAGCGCCGCCCTCAATGGCCATTTTTGCCCTTGTCCATTTATCAAATATGGCGGGCTCCCCACGCTGAACAAAGCTGCCACTCATGATGCATACAACAAAATCAGCTTCGCATTTAGCCTTTGCATTTTCTAGGTGATATTTATGCCCATTATGAAAAGGGTTATATTCACTTATAATTCCAACTGTTTTCATAAAAAACTCCTACATAGAAATAAATTAGATAAATTGTTTAATATATTGTATCATAATAATTACTAAATTAAATGTAGTAATTCAAATTGATGGAAATTAATTGATGAATAATCCTCGATTTATATCAAATTATATTTTATTATGTTTAAATAAAGAATAATTTAATGATTATACTATAAAAAAGAAGGAAATAAAATTTTTATATAGAAAAATATGATTACACAATAAAAAATAGGAGGTACATATTTACATGAAAGTTCTTGTAATAAACTGCGGAAGTTCATCTTTAAAGTATCAATTTATGGATATGGAAACTGAGGGAGTAATAGCAAAAGGTTTAGTTGAAAGAATAGGAATAGCAGGTTCTATATTAAAGCATCAACCTGCTAATGGAGAAAAGGTAGATATAGAAAAGCCTATGCCAACTCATAAAGAGGCACTTCAATATGTGATGGATGCTTTAATTGATAAAGATTATGGTGTTATAAAAAATATGAGCGAAATAAATGCAGTAGGGCATAGAGTTGTCCATGCAGGAGAAATGTTTGCCTCATCCGTCGTAATCAACGAAGAAGTTATGAAAGCTTTAAGAGGGTGCATAGATTTAGCACCACTTCATAATCCACCAAACATATTGGGAATAGAGGCATGCAAAGAATTAATACCTGGGGTACCCATGGTGGCTGTATTTGACACAGCTTTTCATCAAACAATGCCAAAACGTTCTTATATTTATGCAATTCCATATGAATTATATGATAAATATAAAATAAGAAGATATGGTTTTCATGGAACATCACATAGATATGTTTCTGAAAGAGCAGCGGAGCTGCTGGGTAAATCTTTAGAGGACATTAAATTAATTACATGTCATTTAGGCAATGGAGCCAGTGTAGCTGCTATAGAGAAAGGAAAGTCTGTGGATACAAGCATGGGCTTTACACCGCTAGAGGGTTTGGTAATGGGGACAAGAAGCGGGGATATGGATCCAGCTATAGTGAAATATTTGATGGATAAAGAAGGCTTAGATGCAGCTGGAGTAGACAATCTATTAAATAAAAAATCAGGAGTATTGGGGATATCAGGAGTCAGCAGTGATTTTAGAGATATAGAGCAGGCAGCTGAAAAAGGGAATTTAAGAGCTAAATTAGCTTTGGAGATATTCTCCTATAGGGTTAAGAAGTATATCGGAGCTTATGCAGCTGCTATGGGCGGAGTGGATGCAATCATATTTACTGCTGGGTTAGGAGAAAACTCCGCAATGATGAGAGAAGAAGTCTGCCAAGGACTAGAATTTTTAGGAGTGAATATAGATAAATCAAAAAATAATGTAAGAGGAAAAGAAACTGATATTTCAACAGCTGATTCCAAGGTAAAAGTGCTTTTAATTCCAACGAATGAGGAATTGGTGATAGCTAGGGATACAAAGGAACTAATTAGTAAATAATATAGAAAGTTTAAGCCCTATTGTTTTTTAATAATTCAAATAGTGTAAAGCTTTTTTTCTTGACAAAGCATGACTAGATTTGTATAATAAAATTTGTCAATTGCATAGAGGTGATTAAATGGAAATAAATGTAGCAAGGATTTCTAAGAGTGAAGGTATAAAGGAAAAGATCGATTTAGTTCAGGATGTATCTGGAACGAAGATTGATTTTAACGGCGAAAATTTATTAATAACTTCACAAATAGAAGTTCATGGTTCAATGGTTAATTTTGAAGGCAAGATAAGTGTAAATCTTAATATTGTCACTGATGTGAAGAGATTTTGTTCTCGTTGCTTAGATAGTTATGATGAGCATATTTGTGTTGATAGCATTTTTTCTTTTGTCAAAGAAGGTGCCGATGTGAATGATGACGAAGATGTTTACTATTATAAAAGTGATATTATAGATATTGGTGATGTGGTATTGGGTGAAATTTTTGCTGCTATGCCTATGAAACCGCTATGTAAAGAGGATTGCAATGGTTTATGCGCTATTTGCGGAAAAAACAAGAACATAACTAAATGTGATTGTAAGGAAGATAACATTGATCCAAGAATGCAAGGTTTAAGTAAGTTATTTCAATCGAAATAAGGAGGTGTAACAATGGGCTTAACAAAAAGAAGACATTCAAAAACAAGAAGAGACAAAAGAAGAGCGAACTGGAAATTAACGATACCAGGAATGGTTTTATGTCCACAGTGCCATGAGCCAAAATTACCTCACAGAATGTGCAGGGCATGCGGGTACTATAAGAATAAAACTGTAATAAACGTTTCGGAGAAATAATTTTTTAAAGAAGAGTGAGAGTATATATTTACTTCTCGCTTTTTTTTATTTAAAACTATTGCATTTGATAAAACTATATATTATCATATAATTAATATTAGTAGTTGGTACTAAAATTAGCTACTAAATTTGGAGGAAGAGAAATGAAAGGAAAAGGAAGCGGGAAGAAAGAAAGACAAAATAATTTGATACAAAGGGTTAAAGCCGATCCTTTTCTTACAGATGAAGAATTAGCCGATGTTTTTTATGTTAGTATACAAACCATAAGACTTGACAGACTGGAGCTTGGAATACCTGAACTTAGGGAACGAATAAAAAATGTTGCCGAAAAAAACTATACAAAAGTGAAGTCCATTGAAGGAAAAGAGATTATTGGAGAGTTAGTTGATTTAAATCTTGGAAGTAATGGTATCTCTATTCTTGAAACAAACGAAGATATGGCATTTGAAAAAACCAATGTAGTAAGAGGAAGCCATATATTTGCGCAAGCTGAATCAATTGCTATAGCTGTAATTGATGCCAGTGTAGCATTAATTGGAGTAGCAAATATTAAATATAAGAGTCCGGTTTTTGCTGGAGACAAATTAATTGCAAAAGCTGATGTTGTTAGAACTAGAGGAAATAAATATTTTGTTTGGGTGTTTATTAAGGTAAAACAGGTAGAAGTATTTAGAGGTAAATTTATACTTGTTTCTTTTTCAACGAAAGAGGAGGAGGAGTAATGATGAAAATTGCCATAGATGCAATGGGTGGAGATCATGCACCTAAAGCTATCATTGAAGGTACCTTGCAAGCCATTGAAGAATATGGAATTGAAGTATTTTTAATTGGAAAAAAGGATGAAATAAATAAATACGTCGAAGATAAATTCATAAAATCAGGTCATTTAACTATTATAGATGCTTCAGAAATAATACTGAATGATGATTCTCCTGTAACTGCCATTAGACAGAAAAAGGATTCTTCTATGGTAATTGGTCTTAAACTTGTAAAAGAGGAGCAATGTGATGCATTTGTATCAGCCGGAAGTACAGGAGCATTCTTAGCAGGTTCACTGTTAAAGGTAGGAAGAATAAAGGGAATAGACAGACCAGCTCTTTCTCCTATTATGCCTACTATGCAAGGAAGCTGTATGATTATTGATGCAGGTGCAAATGCAGATTGTAAGCCCAAGAACCTTGAACAATTTGCAATGATGGGTTCAATCTACATGCAAACGGTAAATGGGATAGCGAAGCCGAGAGTGGGAATGCTTAACATTGGTGCAGAAGCAGGTAAAGGGAACGAGCTTACAAAACAAAGCTATGAGCTGTTAAGTAAATTGAATATTAACTTCATAGGAAATGTTGAAGCAAGAGATATATTAGATGGAGTTTGTGACGTTTGTGTTTGCGATGGATTTGCAGGAAATGTATTACTGAAAAGCACAGAAGGCACAGCTGCAACTATTTTAAAATTGCTTAAGCAAGAGTTTACTAAGAATACAAAAAACAAAATTGGTGCGTTGCTTCTTAAAGATGGTTTAAAAGAATTCAAGAAGAAGTTTGATTATACCGAATATGGAGGAGCTCCTTTTTTAGGCATTGATGGAATTATGATTAAGGCACATGGTAGTTCAAATGCCAATGCTTTCAAAAATGCTATAAGGCAAGCTAAAATACTATTTGATAATTCGTGTATAGAAATGATAAAGGAACAAATAACTATTACAGGAGTTGATGTTGTTGAATAATCTCCATTTTGGAGCAGGAATCATCGGAACAGGTAGCTTTTTACCTGATAAAATTTATGATAATAAGTATTTTGAAAAAATAATAGATACAAATAATGAATGGATAATAAGCAGAACTGGTATAAAAGAAAGGCGAGTTGCAGATAATGGAACAGCTACTTCTGATTTAGCAACAAAAGCAGCACTAAATGCATTAAAAGATGCAGGTAAGA
>JAUQXG010000231.1 GCA_030834765.1 Lutispora sp. | reverse complement strand
TTATAATACTATTTATGTTACCCTGGCAAGGGTGCTTCAGGCCCATCGTGCTCATGAAAAAATAAAGTGAGCGAGTTTGAAACTCGCTCACTTTATCTTCCAATTATTTTTTATCCTAATATAGCCTTTAAGTCTGCTTCTGGGGTGGTTACTGGCTTTATATTAAACTTTTCTACCAACACATTTAATACATTTGATGATAAGAATGCGGGTAATGTTGGCCCCAAGTAGATATCTTTAATTCCAAGAGCAAGCAATGTTAACAGTATGCATACTGCCTTTTGCTCATACCAGGATAAAACCATAGTAAGTGGAAGATCATTTACTTCACATTCAAATGCATTGGCAAGCGCCACAGCTACTTGAATTGCTGAATATGCGTCATTACATTGTCCCATATCCATTATTCTTGGAAGTCCGCCTATTTCTCCAAGGTCTAAATCATTGAAACGGAACTTTCCGCAAGCAAGTGTAAGTATCACTGTATCCTTTGGCGTTTGCTGCACAAAATCTGTATAGTAGTTTCTGCCTGGCTTCGCTCCATCACATCCTCCTACTAAGAAGAAGTGTTTTATGGCTCCTGATTTTACTGCATCTATCACTGTACCTGCAACGATAAGAACTGTATTTCTTCCAAAGCCTGTTGTAAGCTCAGAGCCACCATTAATACCTGTGAAATGCTTGTCTTCCGCCCAGCCGCCTAATTCTAGTGCTTTTTCTATCACTTGTGTAAAGTCTTTCACACCGTTATCTCCATCAGGTATATGAACCATCTCAGGATATTGAACGACTGCTGTTGTGAATACTCTATCTGCATAGCTTGCCCTTGGTATCATCAGGCAGTTTGTTGTAAATAGAAATGCTGCTGGTACATTGTCAAATTCCTTTTGCTGATTTTGCCAAGCCGTACCAAAATTGCCTTTTAAATGAGAATACTTTTTAAGCTCTGGATATCCATGAGCTGGAAGCATTTCCCCATGCGTATATATATTAATTCCTTTGCCTTCTGTTTGCTCCAGTAATTGTTTTAAATCTAATAAATCATGCCCTGAAACCACGATGAAAGGACCTTTCTCTACGTTAGTAGTAACCTTCATTGGTACTGGATGTCCATAAGTTGAAGTATTTGCCTCATCTAAGAGAGCCATACATTTCAAATTCGTATTTCCGAATTCCATCAGAAGGTCTAACCAGCCCTCCACTGAATGATCTTCTCCTAAAGCTTTCATGCCTTTAAAGAACCATGATGTTACTTCAGCATTCTCTTTCCCTAGTGCATGTGCATGATAAGCATATGCCGCCATACCACGCATACCAAGCAGCAATGTAGATCTTAAGGATACAATGTCAGTATCTCCCTCCCAAAGCTCCTCTGCTGGGAAATCTTCTGCTCCGCCTAGCTTTTCTTTTGCAGCTTGAACTTCTGCTATCAGTACATCAAGACTAGCTGAATCGAAGCTTACATTTGTAACACAAGTAAAAAGTCCTTTGATCATAAGGTTATTGGCTTCCTTGTTTGCAGATTTTCCTTTCGCTGCTCTAGCTAAACCTATCATTGCGCCGGTCAACTCATCTTGTCTATTGGAAACTTCTGGCTTCTTACCGCATACCCCTACTTTTGTACAGGCTTTGCCACCCACTGTTTGCTCACATTGAAAACAAAACATATCTGACATGATTTCCCCTCCAAAATATATTATTTAAGTTAATACTTGCGATTAACAATCTTATATATATGAGTATAAATATCATGGAAATAAAAATCGGTAACAATTGTTACACTATATGAAAAGATCATGAAATTTTTATCAAAAAAAGTAAATACTATAATAGAATCAGCAGTTCTCCCTTGCTGTGATGCAATTATAAAAAACGATTCTTGCAAATGAGATAGATGTGAAAATAAATATTCCAGTAAAGCTGGATATATCTCAGCTTGGAACAATAGAATAAGATAAATAGTCTTATCTATAGGTTTATTGATTTTCCTCACACAAAATGTAGTATAATCTATATAAGCTTCCAAAGGAGGAATCTATATGAATATTAAAAATTTTCTTGTAAGAACCATATCTGAACTGTATAAAAGTGTGAAGAGGTTTCCAATCACCATTGCTTTATGTGCTTCTGTTGTAGCAATATTAATTATGATTTCAGAGACCCAGCTCCATTTGGGTTATGACAGTGAAAAGCTAGAAGTGCTACAGCGTATCGCCATGGTTTTGGCTCTTGGAGTGCCTTTAACTTTATGTATCAAAGTAATTTTCGAAAAGCATAAACAGACAAATCTTTTTTTAGAAGGCATTTCACTGGCAGTATCTGCTGGTTTTTTGGCATTTTATTATTTCTTTTTGCTTAAAGACTTTAATATGGTACCAATCACAAGATATATTGGCATAACCTTCTTTCTTTATCTGTGCTTTATTTTCATCCCGTATTTGGTGAAAAGAGAACATTTTGAAATGTATGTCATTCAATTACTATCAAGATTTGCAATCACCATTATCTATTCTGTGGTTTTATTTTTAGGAATTTCTGCAATATTATTTACAATTGATAAACTCTTAGGCGTAACCATTGATAGTAAACTTTATTATTACACCTGGCTTTTTATTGTAGGAATATTCTCACCTGTATACTTTCTTGCAGGAGTGCCTTCTACAGATGAAAGCATGGAGGATTACGATTATACCGGCTTTTTCAAAATATTACTTTTATATATTGTAATGCCGCTTTTAACAATCTACATGACCATACTATATATATATTTTGCAAAGATAATCATCACCCAAACATGGCCTGTAGGGCTTGTATCACACTTGGTGCTTTGGTATTCCACTCTTTGCGTTGTGGTAATATTCTTGATAACACCTATTAAAAATAATATTTGGGTAGAGAAGTTCATATTTTTTCTCCCTAAGCTTATACTGCCAATACTTATTATGATGTTTATATCCATGGGTATCAGAGTCAACGCCTATGGCATAACAGAAAACAGATATTTTGTCTTGCTCCTTGGATTATGGGTATTTGGAATCATGATTTATATAAGCTTTAAAAAAGTGAAAAGAAACATTCTCATTCCAATTTCCTTATCCATTATTGCTTTTATTTCAGTATTGGGACCAGTCAGTGCTTATTCCGTATCAAAGCTAAGCCAAAATAACAGGCTAAGCAGCATACTATCACAAAACGGAATGCTTACTGCAAATAAGACGATTCAGCCAAGTCCTACTATATCTGAGAAAGATCAAAAAGAAATAAGTGCCATACTTAGCTACTTTGAAAAGAACCACAACCTAGATGATGTAAAGTACTTAGATAAAGACTTTGCTATCAAGGATATGAATAAGGTGTTTGGTTTTGAATATAAAGATCAATGGCAAAATGGCAGAAATGAAAATTATTTTTCATATAATTCCCCTAATCCAATGTATGATGCTTTGGATATCAGTGAATATGATTACCTGTTTAATATGAGTACCTATAAAAACATATTAAACAAGGAGCCATTAAAAATAGAATATGTAAGCGCAAAGCAAGAAGTCAATATCTATAATGGAAATGATATGCTATATCGCCTGAGTCTATCTCAATTTGCAGATCAGTTGAGAGCAAAATATCCAAGTAATACAAAAGTAGATCAAAAGGATATGATTTTTATAGATGAAAATCAAAATATAAAAGTACAATTCATATTCTCAAATATTTATGGACAAAGAATCCAAGAAAACGATGGCATTAAAGTTGACGGAGCCGATTTTTATATACTAATCAAGCTGAAGAAATGAAAATAAAATTTTAATCCTTCATAAGGCTAAATGTAGATAATCTGCATTTAACCTTATTTTTTATATGACAAAGCCTCCATTTGGGCTAATTACCTGTCCAGTTATAAAGTTTGAAGCATCTGACGATAAAAACAGTGCACAATTTGCAATGTCTATAGGTTTTCCTAACTTTTGCAATGGCGTGTCATTTTTCAAGCTTTCTATCTCATGACCTGAATAAGATGCCATCATATCCGTATCAATCATTCCTGGGGCTATGCAATTCACCTGTATATTTGATGGCCCTAGCTCTTTAGCAAGAGCTTTTGTAAATCCAATTACAGCGGCTTTTGAAGCAGAATAATGCACTTCGCAGGATGCGCCTACAATTCCCCAAACAGAAGAAATATTAATGATCTTACCATATTTTTCAGCCAGCATATATTTCAGTACGGACTGGGTACAATGATAAACACCTTTCAAGTTGATATTTATCATATTATCCCATTCTTCTTCCGTAATATCCGTAAATAACTTTGTTTGTGCTATCCCTGCATTATTTATCAATATATCAATTTTATTAAAAACTTTAATACAATGTTCAATCATAGCTTCTACTTCACTCTTTATAGATACATCAGCTCTAAAAAGCTCTACGCTGCATCCACGCTCTTTTAGATAATCAAATAACATTTTAGCTTCATTGCAGGAATGATTATAGTTCATCAAAACATTATAGCCATTAAAAGCAAACTCTTTTGCCATTGCTTTGCCAATTCCTCTTGAGGCTCCGGTAATAATTATGGTCTTCGAAAAATTTTCCATGATGCTTTCCTCCTAGAAATATGGTTTTATTATAGCATAAAAAATACATATACCACATTTATAAAAGAAAGACTTTTATAAATGTGGTATTCCTTTGAATATTGCTTTATGAAGAAGTTATCTTTTTATAAGCTTCGCAGCTATGCTCTCTGTGTAGGAATTTACTAGAAGTATGCTAGCCATTGTATCATACACACTGATTGCTAATAATTCATTATCAATAAGATATGGCATTTTATAGATTCCTATCATATAGCCTGACTTTACGATATACAAAATGTGTATAAATGATCTCAATTCACTTTTCTTTTCTGTATCACTTCTAAAGGCAGCAAGACCATATGAAAAGATGGATATTACTATGGCAAATAATATTAATGAATAAACATATTCAACCATTTTTTTACTCCTTATACTATAAATTTAAACATCTCCTGATATAAAACCTTCCCCTAAGACTTCGTGAACAATCCCTCCGGTTACAAATGCACTCTTATCTAAGCTTTTGATATAGTTTCTTAGGCTGACAAACTCTCTTTTGCTCATCACTGATGTTATTACAATCTTAGTCTCTCTTGTATATGCACCTTCAGCGGAATAAATTGTTGCCCCTCTTTCAAGCTCATCGATTATATATTCCTTGATCATGTCAGGGTATTCACTGATAATGGTAACCTTTATTTTTATATTCAGTCCTGTAATCACCTGATCAATCACAAAACCGTTTATGATTACACCCAATAAGGCGTACAGTCCAAGCCTAGCACCAAAAGAAACACCTGCTAATACAGTGATGAAAAAATCCGAGATCAACAATGCTTTCCCTATATCAAGATGAAAATATTTATTTAGTATTTTTGCTATGATATCTGTGCCTCCTGTTGAAGCATTCTGAAAAAATATAATCGCCATACCGATTCCCTGAATCAATATGCCATAAATTAAATTAAGAAGAATGTCGTCGGTAATGGGATTTATATTTGGAAAAAGCCTTTCCATAACCCACATCATCCCTGATAAGCCAAAGCTGGCATAAATGGTTTTTGCTCCAAAATGAGAACCAATCAGTATAAATGCGATAATAAACAAGATGATGTTCATGACAAGCATAAGACTGCTGATGGAAAGCCACGGCCATACATTATTTATAACCATGGCAAGACCTGTGATACCACCTACCGCAAGATCAGCAGGAATTAGAAAAATATTGAGTCCTATTGCTACAATGAATATTCCAATGGTTATGATTAAATAGTCTTTTATTAATTGTTTCATATAATTAAGCTCCTTTTCGTCCTATTGCATCGTCCCAGTCTCAACAAACCTGATATGCATGGATAAAGCTTCCTTTAAGACATGCGGAGTATGCTTGTTTTTACCTTCTCCTGCTGTTTTCATATAGTGCGTAAGTGCAGGCTTATAATCTGGATGAGCACAATTTTCAATGATTCTCTTTGCTCTTTCCTTTGGGCTTAATCCCCTAAGATCTGCAACGCCTCTTTCTGTAACGATGAGCATGACATCATGCTCTGTATGGTCACAGTGGGATACCATTGGTACAACAGAAGATATTTTGCCTTCTTTTGCTGTAGACTGGGTAAAAAACACAGAAAGAGATGCATTCCTTGTGAAATCTCCAGAACCCCCAATTCCATTCATCATCTTTTGTCCCATGATATGGGTTGAGTTTACATTCCCATATATATCAACCTCGATTGCAGTATTCATAGATATTACACCAAGCCTCCTTATTACTTCAGGATTATTGCTTATTTCTTGAGGTCTTAAGATGATTTTATCCTTATAAAAGATGATGTTATCTTTAAATTTCTTAAGAGCCGTATCGGATAAGGTCAATGCGGTAGTAGAAGCAAATACCGCTTTTTTTGAATCTAACAGCTCCAGCATAGAATCCTGAACAACCTCCGTATAGCAGGTCAAATTGTTAAATTCAGAATCCTTCAAGCCTGCCAGCACAGCATTAGCTACACTTCCCACACCTGACTGAAGGGGCAAAAGATTTTTAGGCATTCTCCCTTCCCTTACTTCCTTTCTTAAAAAATCCAAAAATTTTTCTGACATCCCTTTCGCTGCATCATTTATAGGAGCTAATGCTCCAGGCATATCAGGAATATCTGTAAAAACGATAGCTGCTATTTTTTCAGAACTGCAATATATATAGGGGGTACCGATACGATCATCCACCTTTTCTATTGGTATGGGCTTTCTATAAGGGGGATTTTCACAAGTATAAATATCCGCCATCCCTTCAAGCTCAATAGGCTGACTTGTATTTATTTCAATAATTACTTTCTGCGCCATCTCTATAAAGACAGGTGAATTTCCTACAGAAGTGCTAGGCACAATATTCCCATCTTCCGTTATAGCAACTGCTTCGATTACTGCAATATCCAGCTTTTTAAAATAACCACCTCTTATATGTTGGGGCATATGACTTAAATGCATATCAATGTATTCCGTTCCTCCTGAATTGATATAATCCCTCATGCTGTCATTTGTCTGATAGGGTGCCCTCATGGAAACAATACCTGCCCTGGCTAATTCTCCGTCCAGCTCATCTCCCACCGAGGCTCCGGTAAAAAGTCCTATTCTCATCCTTTCACCGGATTCTTTCACTCTTTTGGCTAATGCAAGAGGTACAGCTTTTGGATACCCGGATGGGGTAAAACCGCTGGTGCCTATATTCATTCCATCCTGAATGAGCAATGCAGCTTCTTCTGCCGTCATAATCTTTTCTTGTAAGGCTTTATTTCTTATTCTTTCTATATACATAAGTCCTCCTATTATTGTTCATATAAGTTTTTGCAACAGAATTGTAAATATTACCATAGCCAGCAGGGCAACAGGGTATGTTGCCCCATATCCTGCTGCTGGGTCATCACTTTTTGCTGAGTCGATTGCCGCTCCCAGTCCCGGAGTGCTGGTCATCCCCCCGCATAAGGCACCTGATAATACGATCCAGTCCAGTTTAAATAAGTATCTGCCCACCAAAAAACCTGAAAGTATTGCTACGAATCCGCATATCAATGCTTCAAAAGCCAAAATCGCTCCGCTTCCTGTAAAAGAAGATATAGTTTCATACCCATATCTCAAGCCTACTATAGCAAGAAAAAAAGATAAGGATAGCTCTCTCACTGCGCCAAGTACTCTGGTGTTCATGCGAAAATTCATGAAGCCTATTTTTCCTATATGTCCAAGAACCAAAGAGGTTATCAATACCCCTCCCGTTGCTCCCAGGCTGAAATATTGAATGAAAGGACCCAGATAAATATTTACACTTCCCACAAAGTAACCCAGCAAGCATGCAAATATAAATGCTAAGATATTTATATCTTCCATGTCTGTATCTTCTTCCTTACTTTCCTCATGGACTGAATTCATCGACTTTCTAAATCTCTTTTTTTCCTCTTCCATATTTATGCCGAAAATCAAAGGAAAAAATTGCATAGCCATTATAACTACCAGTACTCCTGGCGCATAGCCTATAGCATAACCATAGCCTACTTGGGCCTCTGCCTCTACTCCAAGCTTAGAAACTGCTTCCAGCGCCGCTGCCAACCCAGGTGAACTGGTTAGGGCACCTGTATAAATGCCTGCAGCTGTAAAAGGGTTTTGCCCTGGTATTAATTTAGCTGCAAACCAGGTTGCCAAGGCACCTGCCGAAGTCACTACAAAGCCTAAAACAATAAACTTCATGCCATACTTTTTTACCACAACACCTAAATCCTTTGAGGCTAAAAGTCCTACTGCTGCTACAAAAAGAATCAATGTAAAAGTAAAAAAATCTTTCGAGACAACACCCTTTTCCAACATTAACGCTGCATATTTAGGTGCATTTTCCATGCCCTTGTAAGGCAAAGCAAAATTTTTGTATGCATACCATCCTATAAGCAGACCTGTAAACATTCCTCCTGATGTTCCAAGATTAAACCTGCCAATTTGCACTTTACCTATAGCCAGCCCTGATGAAATTGCTAAAAACATTAAAACAAATGGATCTGTAATAAATCCAATAAATTCAAAGCTCATCGTATCCCTCTCTTTTTAAAAAATTCAACTCAAGACAAATAAAAAACCCTCTTTCTATAAAGAAAAAGGGTTATGAATGCGGCAAAACGCAGCAAGCCTAAGGCATATCATATACCTTGGCTACTCCATAACACCTCCTTATCCGCGTAAGTAAATCGGTATTGTTCTTTATGGCAGGTCTCCTGGCTACAGGTCACAGTACATATGCCGCCTTCCCATTTGTACAAAACAAACAGTGGCATAATAAGCAAATGTACTCGCTGTTACAGTGGCGGGACCGCGCCGGTTTTTCACCGGACTTCCCTTTTAAGCAGCGGAAAACAATACGCTGCACCATAAAGCAATCTATTCAATTATCCTTTCAGTTCTCTTAAATCAATAAGTGGCTTTCCAGCTTATAAATCTCCCACTTATTTTTTCAGAGATTTCATAGGGTGGCTATAAAATCAAAAACCCCCTTACTATAAAGCAAGAGAGCATATTAAATCAAAGTACCATATATATAATCGTACCTGAATCACACTCTCTATCTGCCGTAGAGTGAACAGTGTCTCATCAAAGGTAGGTCTTCTGGCTTAAGTATCATCATCCTTATATACCTTCCCGGTTTCCCAGTGGTTAAAATATAAAAACTCCTCTTTTACAGCGGCGGGACCGCGCAGGATTTTACCTGACTTCCCTATTAAGCAATCCATATATGGATATGCGCCTTTGACAATATTCAATTGTTATATCAATTGTATCATGCCAGATAAAAATAATCAATGTTGTTACCATTTGAGTTTCCCCACTTATTCAGCAGCTCATTCCATTGTTTATATATAAAGAAAATAGGTTATGGGCTATTTGCTTTATATATTTAAATTAAGTGATCCGTCCTTCAGATGAAGCAGCCTGTGACA
>JAUQXG010000230.1 GCA_030834765.1 Lutispora sp. | reverse complement strand
AAAGTGGCTTAAAGATGAATATAAAATTTTATTCATTCTGTTTGTTTTTTATTGTCCTTGTTGTTTCTTGTTATATGTTTGATAAGAGAGTTACATATATGAATGAGAATAGTTTTGTAGAAGTAATGATTGCTTCTTATGAAAGCGGATTGAATATAATGGGTGGCGGAGTACTAGGCAGTATGATAGGATTTGTATTAGTTAAAATTATTGGAAGTACTGGCAGTACAGTTTTATTATTTTTCTCTCTGCTGCTTGCGGGTGTCATGTTTGCCAATATGCCTCTTTCAATATTTTTTAGTAAGATGAAGGACAAATTGTTTCATATATTATTAAGTTTTAAAGAGATTACTATGGGTATATTTATAAATACTAAGAAAGAAAATATTACGAATAATAATAAATTGAACATTGAACCAGTGATTATACAAGAAAATGACAAAATCGAAGAAATTGATAAAAAAATTAAAATTGTAGATTTTACAAAAAACTTTGATAAGAATTTTAATAATAAAGTAGATTCTGAAGATGAAGTTGAGCAACCGGACAAGAAATTAAGTAAAGTTAGAGAATTAAAAAAGGATTTAAATACATCAAGTGAGGCACAAAAAGATTTATCTATAAATATAGAATGTAAGGTATTTGACTATAAATTACCTGATACGAATATTTTAACTTTGCCTATTGAAGCAAAGGTTGGAAATTCTAAGAAAGAAGTAATAAACAATGCGAATATTCTTAACGAGACTCTAAAAAGCTTTGGTGTAAGCGCTACAGTATCTCAGATTTCAAAAGGGCCTACTATTACAAGATATGAGCTGCAACTAAGTCCAGGGGTAAAAGTTAGTAAGATCGTAAATTTATCAGATGATATTTCTTTGAGTTTAGCTTCTGCAGGTGTAAGAATAGAAGCTCCTATACCTGGAAAGGCAGCAGTTGGCATTGAGGTGCCAAATAAAGATATTTCTACAGTACATTTAAGAGAAGTAATTGAGTCTCCTGAGTTTAAAAATAATAAATCGAAAATATCTTTTGCAATAGGCAAAGATGTAGCAGGTGCGAATATAGTTGCAGATTTAGCGAAGATGCCTCATTTATTGATAGCGGGTGCAACGGGCTCAGGCAAAAGTGTATGTATAAACACCCTCATCACTAGCATTTTATATAAAGCAAAGCCTGATGAAGTGAAACTTTTGATGATTGATCCAAAGGTTGTAGAACTTAGCATATATAACAATATACCACATCTACTGATACCAGTTGTAACCGACCCTAAAAAAGCATCCAGTGCGTTAAACTGGGCAGTAAATGAAATGACTGATAGATATAAGAAATTCGCTGCTAATAGCGTGAGAGATATTAGCGGATATAATTCTCTAAATAAAGAAAGCTTAGAAAAAATGCCACAGGTCGTTTTAATTATAGATGAGTTAGCTGATTTAATGATGGTCGCACCTGGAGAGGTAGAGGATTGCATATGTAGGCTAGCTCAGATGGCTAGGGCTGCTGGAATTCATCTTGTTGTGGCGACACAAAGACCATCAGTGGATGTAATAACAGGCA
>JAUQXG010000229.1 GCA_030834765.1 Lutispora sp. | reverse complement strand
AAATATATTTAAAAGAACTGTGTTCGCATTATTTAATTTAAAGTATACTCCAATATATGAAAGTAAAAGCATTATAAGCATTCCTGTTAAAAAATTACTAGGCAAGCGCCAATATTGGAATTTCTTTATATCTTTTATTGTGTACCCTATCCTGCTTAATATTAATCTAACGGCTTTAAAACTAGCAAAGGCAGAAAACATCCCTGCCATAATGAAGATAGAAGGAAGAAGCATTCTCATCTGCGCCATCATTAAGTCAACAGGAGGAAACATTTTTTGCAGCTGCTCTTGAGACATACCACTTTTCGCATACATATCCATGACCTGTACCATTTGAGTTGAATATATATCTTGCATTTCTTTAAACATAGTATTCACGCCGCTTGAAATGTTCACACCCGTAAGCATAAAGCTAAGCAGTATACCTGCAACATTACAAATAGCAAAAACAAATCCTGAAATCAGTACTGCATAAGCTGCATGATATCCTCGGTTCAATAAAAATCCCATGGTTATTCCTGGTAAACCAAATACTAAAATGAAGCTTAGCCCCATCGCCGGTGTAGTAAATATTGAAACCAAAATAGATGAAACAATTGTGGAAATAACACTTATTTTTAATCCGTTTCTAAGTCCAATTATCACAACCGGCACAGCCCAAAATATGGATAAAAAGAAAAATAAGGGCATATAAAAAGATATGATGCCTATTAAAGCTGTGATAGCTGCAAGTATCGCTCCCTCAGTTAAAGCTCTAGTATTAGAATTTTTCATATAGTACTCCTAACTTTTATGGTTCATGTAATAATCTGATAAACTAGTTAAATCTCCATACCACTTTTCAGCTTGATGCTCTTCTAATAGACCTATTTTCAATTTCTCCATTATTTTAGTATCAATCGTAGAAAAACCGATTCCAAGTCTTTTACCGAGCAAATATGTAACTAATATAAGGTTTGCTAATGCATCTATTAATCCATCTTGACCTGCTCTTGCACCTTTTAAAAGTGTTTGAAATAATGTAGCTACAGTAGTTAGTATTTCGCTTTTTAGAAATTCAACTATTTTTATATTTCTAGTTATATCCGTATCTTGATTATTCATCGTATTCCTCCTACGCAAATGTACCGACAAATATGTTTATATCACTATTTTTTTTAATATTATCATACCTAGGGAATATAGGCAATAAGTAGGACACGGTCTCTGTCCTTTGGTTTTAAAACATTAAAAAAAGACCTGAATACAGGTCTTTTTTATACTTTGCTTTAAGCAATAAAATTTAGTCTGATGTAAATGGTAGCAATGCTATGTTTCTCGCTCTCTTTATGGCTAAAGTAAGCTGTCTTTGATGTTTCGCACAGTTACCTGAGATTCTTCTTGGAATTATCTTTGCTCTTTCACTAACGAATCTTCTAAGCTTATTCACATCTTTATAATCAATGTCTACAACTTTATCAACACAGAAATTACAGATACGCTTCTTTGGTCTTCTCATTTTGCCACCGCCGCCAGCACCTGCGTTTCTATCTCTATTATTACTATATTCTCTTGGCATTCTTTTCACCTCTATCTATATAAGATTATTGCCATCTCATGATGGGCTTCCATTAACATATTAACTGCCCGTTAAAAAGGCAGATCGTCATTCTCATCTACTGGATGGAAATCTTCAGTATATCCACCACCGAAGTCGCTTCCTCCTGAGGTCCCACCAGTATTTAATTTATCTAGGAATTTAACTTCATCTGCAATTACGTCTGTAGTGTAGCGTTTTTTGCCTTCCTGATCTGTATAACTACCTGTTTGAATCCTTCCACTTACAGCTACAAGGCTTCCCTTTTTAATGTATTTGCCTACATTGTCAGCAGTTTTCCCAAATACAACAATAGAAATGAAGTCAGCATCAGGTTGCCCCTCTTTTTTACTAAATCTGCCCACTGCTAAAGTGAATCTAGCTATAGGAGTCTGATTTCCTGCTGTGTATCTAAGATCTGGGTCCTTAGTTAGTCTTCCTATCAGTACAACTTTATTCAAAGCTTACACCACCTATATTTATTCTTCTACTCTTATTATCATATGTCTCAATATATCTTCTGAAATATTGAATACTCTATCTAGTTCTTTTGGAATATCATGTGCTGCTTTATAGTTCATCATTACATAATAGCCTTCGTTTATATCTTGAATTGGGTATGCCATTCTTCTTTTGCCCCACTCATCAATACTCTCAATCTCACCATTTGTTAAAATGATAGATTTGAATTTTTCAACGATAGCTTTAATGCCTTCTTCACTAACTTCAGGCTTAATAATGTAAATCGTTTCATATTTATTCATTCAATTCACCTCCTCCCCTCGGACTAAGCGGCCCTGCCACATAAGCAGAGCGAGGGTTTGTCACAATATTGAATTATATCACTCTTGTGAACTTTTTACAATATATATTTTTTTCCTAGTTAATCCAATATTTCCTTTTGTTCCTTTAGATGACCTAATTCATCCATATTATCCTCTGACATAGCACTTTTGATGACCTTTTTTACACTTTTCTCAAATTTAGGTCTTGGAAGCATAACCAATCTTCCACAGCCAACGCACTTTATTTTAAAATCTGCTCCCACTCTTGTCACTTCCCATTCAGTGCTTCCGCATGGATGTTGTTTTTTTGTTTGAACGATGTCTCCAACGTTGAATTTTTTTGGATAATACATTTTAACCCCTTCCTGCAGCTATGCTGCATAAAAATCAAGTTGAAAAGGTTGTGGACTTTTCCACCTAACTCTCCTCACATGAACGATCTTTATTATTTACTAATACAATTTTGCTGTAAGGCATTTTTATATTTTTTCTATCAAAGGCTTTTTTGATTAACATTCTAAGTTCTCTTTCTACAAGCCAATGCTTAAGAGGATATGTGCTTATAGTCAGTCTTAGCATAACATTTGTTTCATTTACTTTTATGATTCCTAGTACTTGAGGTTTCTCCGCAATGATATCCATATGCTCTTCATAATATG
>JAUQXG010000228.1 GCA_030834765.1 Lutispora sp. | reverse complement strand
TTTTTCCATGGTATTTACCCCCTAAAATTCTTTATCAATCGTTTTTTTCTTCTCTATAGCTGCCAACCTACAGTTGGCTTCAATTAGCAATTGGCTATCTTTAAGTTCATAGCTTATCCAATATAATATATTCGGCTTAAGCTGACAATATCACTTTTATTATCAGAGTTTATCGCCCTTAGCGGGTATATAATAAAAATTAACGTCAATCCCAGTTTCAAGACCTATATTTCTAAGCTTGCTTCGGATGGTATCAAAGGACTCTGTAGTAATGCCAATGTAGATGATACCATTTCTCCTTCGCTTCACTAAGAAATATTACGGTCTTTCCACAAAATTTCCTTTTAATATTTATTACATACCCTTAGTTCTATATATTACTCCAAGTTTTTCGGGATTTTTTTCCTGAATTTTTATTACATTCCCGTGAAGCGCAATAAACCCCCTATTTCAACCTTTGCTTATCCTTAGGCACTACGCAGGTACCGCTGGCTTTGCATACGATGATTGGCTCTGTGATTACTTCTGCCGCTGATTCATTGATATCAGTTCTTGCTTGAATCACTTTCCTTGCTTCAAACACCATCTTTCTTGATGTGTTTCCCATTTTTTCTATGTAACCCTCTGCCTCAATATAGTCTCCTGCATATACAGGTGCTAAAAACTGTACATTATCATATGCACAGAAAAGTCCTTCGTCGCCGTCATTCCTGATTAAAAGCTCCGTAGCTACGTCCCCAAAAAGTCCTAGCATTCTCGCTCCATCCACTAGATTTCCGCCGTAATGAGCCTCATGAGCGCTCATTCTAAGCCTGATCGTTACCTTTTCATTTTCCATTGTGTACCCCTCCTAAATATAAATCAGTAAGGTATATATTCAACACATAGTCCATATTTCCTCTAAAAAGTCGAAAATATTAAGGCATCTGAAGGGAAATAACAAGTCAAAGATTCTGAGGATATTTTGTGCTAGGCGAAGAAACACGACCCGCGCATAGCAAGCTATGTAAGGGCTGTGTTGATGAAGCATCGCGCGAAATAGACCAGAATCTGACTAGTTATTTTCTTGAAGATGCCTAAGGATTAGGATGGTATCGACTTCAACAAATCGCTTACATCCTTTGTTAGCGCTTGAAGCTTTTCTTGGCTATCCTCCAGGTCTCTCCCCTTGACAGAATAATACAGCTTCAGCTTTGGCTCTGTTCCTGATGGCCTTATACAAAACCATGATTTATCTTCAAATGTATAGCATAAAACATTTTCCTTTGGCAGCTTAATTTCACCTTCATAGCTTAGATAATCTCTTATCTCTGTCACCTTTCTAGAACCCAAAGCAGTCAAAGGATTTTCCCTTAAATTACCTGTCAATCTTATCATGGTTTCCATCCCATCTTTGCCAGGAAATGCAATGGATGTAGCGCCTTCATAATAGCAGCCATATTTTTCATACAAGCCTAAAAGACCTTCGTACAAAGTTTTCCCTTGACTTTTATACCATGCTGCCATCTCGCATATAAGCATAGATGCTGTAACGCCATCTTTGTCTCTGACAAAAGCTCCCGGCAAATACCCATAGCTCTCTTCATAACCAAATACATACTCCCTTTGACCTGTTTCTTCAAACTCTTTTATTTGAACTGCTATATTTTTAAAACCAGTGAGGGTGGATACCACCCCTACACCAAAGCTCTTTGCAATCACTGCACCTAAATCTCCTGTAACGATGGTGTCTACTATAGTGCTCTTTGGTGTTAGTCTTCCCTTTTCATTTAGACTTGTGAGTATATAGTCAATGAGAAGGGCCCCTGTCTGATTTCCTGTGAGAACCTGATATTCACCCTCTAGATTTTTTGCCACTGCCCCAACTCTGTCACAGTCTGGGTCTGTGCCGATTATAATGTCCGCATTGTTCTCTTTTGCCAGCTTTATGGCAAGAGTAAAAGCCTCATGTTCTTCAGGGTTTGGCGACTTCACTGTGGAAAACTCAGAGTCAGGCAACTCCTGCTCTTTTACGATAGCTACATTCTTAAAGCCCAGCTCCGAAAGAGTCCTCCTCACCAGCTTATTGCCTGTACCATGAAGAGGTGTATATACAATAGAAAAATCATCAGCTACTTTTTTTACCACATCAGGATTCTGGCACATTTGTTTTACTTCTTTTATAAAAGCATCATCTATTTCCTTCCCTATAGAATGAAACAGCATTTTATCGGATATTTCAGATTCATCTGAAGACATGATGGTTGAAAAATCCTCAATGGCATTGATCTCATCTATTAGCTCATCTGCCATAGGTGACACGATTTGAGCACCATCACTCCAGTAAACCTTGTAACCATTATAGTTAGGAGGATTATGACTGGCAGTGACTACAATACCTGCAGTCGCTTTCAGGTATCTTACGGCAAAAGAAAGCAGTGGGGTAGGACGAAGCTCATCAAAAACATATGCTTTTATGCCATTGCGATTTAACACTCGTGCTACTTCCATCGTAAATTCTCTAGAAAATCTTCTGCAATCGTGGGCAATTACCACCGACGGATTTACTATTTTCTGCTTTAAAATATAGTTGGCTAATCCTTGAGTAACTCTGGCAACAATGTATTTGTTCATACGATTTGTACCCGCACCCAGTATCCCCCTTAGGCCTCCTGTGCCGAATGCTAAATCTTTATAAAATCTATCCTCAATCTCCTTATGATTGTCTGCGATATCTGCCAGTTCTTTTTTGGTCGCCTCATCTATTACTTCACTTTTCATCCAGCTTTCATATTTCGCTTTATAATCCATGATTATTCCTCCAATCTTTATTCCCTAAATTAAGTATTTACATAGAATATATTCTTTATGTGACGAATTTTTCCTGCATAAAGAAAAAAAGATTGACTTCATGAAAAGCCAATCTTCTGCATTCATATAATAAAACTTACTATCTTATAACAAGAATACTTTCGGCAGCTATACCTTCCAGCTCTTCCATGCCTGTTATAATCAATCTGTCTCCAACCTGCAAACTGTTCATATCTATGGTAGAATTCAAATCTTTGAAATCTCTGATAACAGCTTTATAAAGGAAAATCTTCTTTTGCACTGATTTTTGTTGCGTAAGATCAATTATTTCTACTGTGACAAGAGCTAAATTCGTATTTACCTCTTTTATCGTAGCAGTATAGTTTACCGCTTCACTGGTTTTCTCTACTGTCACGACTCTTAATATCTCTTCATTTTCAATATCCAGGCTCACATTCATTCCAGGTCTTAGGCTGTACACATCAGAGAGCTTGCCCATTATGATCACATTATCCTGACTTATATCAGTTGATATGGAATACTCTTCATTTGCTCCTGTTTCTGTATCTTTTACAATGATAGCTGGAAGCTTTGATAAGCTATAGGTTATGGATTGTATCACTCCATTTGCAGTAGCTTTTTGACTCTTGGCTTTTATGTCTATCACCTTATCATATTCACATATTACCTC
>JAUQXG010000227.1 GCA_030834765.1 Lutispora sp. | reverse complement strand
CTATATACAAAAGGTGCTTCTTTCCAATACATATTTTCTGCAATTGTTTCATTGCACACCAGCATAAATTCTTCTATTATTTGCTCTGACAGGCCTCTGTCATATGGTCTTATCTCTATTGGCTTTCCTTTATCATCTAATATTATCTTTGTTTCCTGAAACTCAAATTCTATACTGCCTCTAGAAGCTCTTCTTTTACCTAAGATTCCCATTAGCACTTCCATTTCTTTAAAATCATCGATTAAGTCTTTATATCTTTCCATAGTCTCAGGATCTTTATCTGTTAAAATTTTATTTACATCTTTATATGTCATTCTTTCTTTCGTTTTTATTACGCTTTCATATATATCATGTCTTACAACTTTCCCTTTACTATCTATTTCCATATCACAGCTTAGTGTAAGTCTATTTACTTGAGGATTTAAGCTGCAAATGCCATTCGAAAGCTTTCTTGGAAGCATAGGAACTACTCTGTCTACTAGGTACACGCTTGTTCCTCTTTTTAAAGCTTCAACATCAAGAGGAGCATTTTCTCGTACATAGTGTGTAACATCTGCAATATGTACGCCTAAAAGATAATTGCCATTAGAAAGCTTTTCTACACACACTGCATCATCTAAATCTTTTGCATCTTCTCCATCTATAGTCACTATGGTTTTATTTCTCAAGTCCCGTCTGCCTTGTATTTGGCTTTCATCCACTTCTCCTGGTATACTTGCTGCTTGTGATTCCACCTCAGGCGGAAACTCCTCAGGTAAATTATGGCTTCTTATTATAGATAAAATATCTGTTCCTACATCGTCCTTATGACCTAATATTTCCTCTACTACACCTTCAGGATTTCTTCTTCCTTCTGGCCACCTTGTTACTTTTACAACTACTTTATAACCATCTTTTGCACCATTAAATTCAGAATTTGATATAAAAATATCTTGATATATCCTTGGATCATCCGGTACTACAAAGGCAAATTTCTTACTATTTTCAAAAACTCCAACAATCTTTTCGTTTGCTCTATAGAGTACTCTTATAACTTCTCCTTCTGATCTTTTATTCCCTACTCCGCTTGAAGTGAGCCTTGCTATAACTCTATCATTATGCATTGCACCATTTAAGTTTTCAGACGGTATATATAAATCTTTTAAATCAGGTAAATCTGGTATTAAGAAACCAAACCCTTTTTGACTTCCTTGTATTCTTCCAACTATCAAGTTCATTCGCTCAGGAACTCCATACTTCTTTTTCTTAGTTTGAATGATTAAGCCGTCGGATTCCATTGTATTTAAAATTTCTTTAAAGTCTGATATTTCTGAGCTGGGTATATCTAAAGCTTCTACCAATTCTTCAAAAAGCAATGGCTTATATGTTCCTTCTCTTATAAATGTAAGTATTTTTTGCTTTTGTTCCATTTCTATACCTCCATGTCTATTTTTTTCTCTTATAAAATTTCAATGAAAATTCTTAATTATATTATGTCATAAATCCCTAATAAGAATTCTAATTATTGGCTTAAACTTTTGCTTTGCAATCTAATTGTTTTAACTAATAAAATTTATAATATATGTATATCCCTAAGACAATCTGTGCTAATAAAATTGATGGTATCCCTATTGTGAATATTCTATGCTTTGTTTTATGATGAAAAGTTTTCATTCCAACGAAGGCTCCTACAGAACCTCCAATTAAGGCACTTATAAATAATGCTTTTTCACTTATTCTAAAGCTATGCTTTTTTGCTTTATACTTATCAATACCCATTATACCAAATGCAAATATATTAACAATTAAAATATAATAATATAAATATTTCATTTTTTGATATTTACCCTCCCAATATAAATTTAGGAGATGCCATGGCAAATCTTGCCTCGGCATCTCCTTGAAACTCATCTTTTATTTACATGAATAATGGTGCAAATACTAGTGCAACTATTGTCATAAGTTTAATAAGGATATTCATTGATGGTCCTGAAGTATCTTTAAATGGGTCTCCTACTGTATCGCCGACTACTGCAGCTTTATGAGGATCGCCACCTTTTCCGCCATGTTCACCTGATTCTATATATTTCTTAGCATTGTCCCAAGCTCCGCCTGCATTAGCCATCATGATCGCCATTAGCACACCTGTTACAAGAGCACCTGCTATAAGTCCTCCTAAGCCACCCTTACCAAGAATAAAGCCTGCAGCTAAAGGAGCTGCTACTGCCAATAATCCTGGTACAATCATTTCTTTTAATGCTGCTGTTGTTGATATATCAACGCATTTTGCATAATCAGGTTTTGCCGTACCTTCCATAATTCCTGGCATTGTTCTGAATTGCCTTCTAACCTCTTCTATCATTTCAAATGCAGCCTTACCAACTGCTTCCATAGTCAATGCAGAAAATAAGAATGGAAGAGATCCACCGATAAACAAACCAACCATTACTTTTGGATCAAGTATATCTATGGTTTTTAAGCCTACAACTTCTGCATAAGATGCAAATAATGCAAGGGCTGTCAAAGCAGCTGAACCTATTGCAAAACCTTTACCTATAGCCGCTGTTGTGTTTCCAACGGAGTCAAGCTTATCTGTAATTACTCTAACTGATTTTGGCATTCCTGCCATTTCAGCTATTCCACCAGCATTATCTGCAATAGGGCCATATGCATCAACCGCAACAACCATTCCTGTTGTAGCAAGCATTCCAACTGCTGCCAATGCTATTCCATATAATCCTGCAAAGTGATATGAAACCAGCACTGCAATACAAATAAATAATATTGGTGCAACTGTTGAAAGCATTCCAACAGCTAATCCGCTTATTATTGTTGTAGCAGCACCTGTTTCAGCCTGCTTAGCAATTCGCTTAACATATTTGTAATCGGATGATGTATATATTTCAGTTACAAATCCGATTATTGAGCCTGCAATTACACCTGAAGCCACTGCCCAAAAAGCACCTAGATTACCAAACATGTATTTACTTAAGAAGAAAGAAGCTATAACCACAATAGCTGAGCTTGCATATGTACCATTTTTTAAAGCTGTATGTGGATTTGATTTTTCATTTGTTCTAACAAACATAGTTCCTATTATTGAAGCTACTATACCAATCGCTGCTAATACAAGTGGAAAAGCAACGCCTTCAATTTTGCCAGCAAATAATACCGCTCCTAATGTGATTGCAGATATTATAGAGCCAACATATGATTCGAAAAGATCGGCACCCATACCAGCTACATCACCAACATTATCACCAACATTGTCTGCTATAACCGCTGGATTTCTTGGGTCATCTTCTGGTATTCCTGCCTCTACTTTACCAACTAAGTCTGCACCTACATCGGCAGCTTTTGTATAAATACCACCACCTACACGTGCAAAAAGAGCAATTGAACTTGCGCCCAAACCGAAGCCGGTAACGATACCAGTATCTCCTATTAACATATATAATACACTAATACCAATAAGTCCAAGTCCTACAACACATAAACCCATAACAGCTCCGCCTCTAAAAGCGATTCCAAGAGCTTCGTTTTGTCCATGCTGAGCTGCGTTTGCTGTTCTTGCATTCGCTTTTGTAGCAACCTGCATTCCGAAAAATCCTGCTAGTATGGAGCATATTGCTCCTATTACGAAGCAAATTGCCGTAAGCCAGCTACTCAGAAAAATACCTATAATAATTGCAAGTACAATAATAAATACAACTAGCACTTTGTATTCTCTGAATAAAAATGCCATTGCGCCTTCATGAATGTATCCCATTATCTCTTTCATTCGTTCTGTCCCTGGGTCCTTTTTTGCCACATCGGCAGCAAAGTAAGCAGCTACCAAAAGTGCAAGCACTCCTGAAATAGGAGCAAGAATTGTGAAATCCATTTTTAAACCTCCCCATTATCCTTCTGTAATACTGTATACATATAACAAGCCTGGCAATTAGCCAGGTCTTGAATACATACTATTATTTTACTGCAAATAACACAACTGACAAGAGCATAAATAGTATTGCCGCAAAGGTAGAAACTTTACTTAATATTTCCTCATAACCTTTACTTTTC